>JAFSYK010000059.1 GCA_017449975.1 Bacteroidales bacterium | reverse complement strand
GACGGTTGACGCCGAAGTTCTCCTTGGCGCTGGTGCAGAGGATGGGGAAGAGGTCGCGCTTGTCGATGGCGAGCTTCAAAGCTTTCGTAAGCTCTTCGGCGGTGAGGTCACCGTTCTCGAAATATTTCTCCATCAGCTCGTCGTCGGCAGCGGCGGCTTCCTCGACGAGGGCCATACGCATCTCCTCAGCCTTGCCGGCATGCTCGGCGGGGATGTCGGCCTCGGTGTATTTGCCGTCGGTGAAGGTATACATCTTGTTGGCCACGATGTCGACCACCTGGTTGAAGCCCAAACCGGCGTTGGTGGGGAACTGGAGCACGGTGCACTTGCCACCGAAGAAGTCCTTCAGCTGGTTGACGGCGTCGTCGAAGTTGGCCTTCTCAGCGTCGAGGTGGTTGACCACGAAGAGCATCGGGGTGTCGAGCTTGGCGGCATAACGGTTGGCGATTTCGGTGCCGACCTCGACGCCGCTCTGGGCGTTGACTACGACGACGGCGGCCTCGACCACGTTGAGGGCGCTGTCGAGCTCACCCTGGTAGTCGGCGAAGCCGGGAACATCGAGGATGTTCACCTTCTTGCCACCAAACTCGGTGTACATAAGGGTATTCTCGACAGAATAGCCGCGGTCGTGCTCGATGTCGCGATAGTCGCTGATGGTGTTCTTGCTGTCCACGCTGCCACGACGGTTGATCAAGCCGCCGCAGAAGGCCATAGCCTCGGCCATGGTGGTCTTGCCCGATTTGGCGCCGCCCACGAGGGCGATGTTACGGATGTCTGTTGTCTGATAAATTTTCATTGTATAAGTATTATATATTATTGTATACCAAATATCTGCAACCCAACCCAAGGGCGATTGGGCTACACATAAAGAGCGACAAAGATACGAAAAAATCTGAAAAATATGTACTTTTGCAAACTATCACGATGAGCGCGCTATTTGTAGCGCATTTTGAATATGGGTGTTATCGCACGGCAAAGTATCAAAGGGGCAATGGCCAACTACTTGGGAGTGGCCATCGGCTTCTTCGTGCAGTTTTTTGTCGTGACGCGCTACCTGACGCAGGAGGAGATTGGACTGACGCGCGTCATGGTGGATGCCGCCATGCTCTTCTCGTCGCTGGCACAGTTTGGCACCAACTCGTCGATTGTCAAGTTCTTCCCCCATTTCAGCGACGGTCGGCGCAACCACGGCATTTTTGGCTGGAGCCTGCTGCTGCCGTTGGTGGGATTCGTATTGTTTGCGTTGTTTTTTCTGATATTCCGGGCGCCGTTGCTGTCGGTTTACTCCGAGAATGCTCCGATGTTGACCGACTATTTCTACCTGTTGCCGATGTTGACGTTCTTCTCGCTCTACACGTCGGTCTTCGAGGTCAACGCATCGGTGCTGATGCGCATCACGGTGGCCAAGTTGGTACGCGAGGTGGGAATACGGCTGTTCAACCTGGCAGCCTATCTGCTCTATGGCTTTGGATTGGTGTCGATTGATGTGTTTGTGTGGCTCTTCTGCGGCAGTTATGGGGTGGCCATGTTGCTGAACCTCTACTACCTACTGCGAATTTCCGGTTTTGACTGGGGTATCTTCAAGCTCGACCGCGACTTTCTCGACCGCAACAAGGTGAAGGAGATGCTGCGCTATTCGCTGTATATGACGGTGATGGTGCTGGCAGGCAACATACCGCTGTTCAACACCCTCTTTCTGGGAGCCAAGACAGGACTGGCGCTGACGGGTGTGTACACCATTGCCTCCTATGTGGCGAATGTCGTCGAGGTGCCCTACCGTTCGTTGGGTGCCATTGCGCGACCGGTGGTGGCCGCTGCGGTGAAGGAGAACAACTGGGCGGAGGTGAACCGTCTGGGGCGACAGGTGAGCCTGCACCAGATGTTGGTGAGCCTGCTGATTTTTTATCTGATATGGATCAATATCGACGCCCTTTTTTCTATCATCCCCAACGGTAAAGACTATGTCGGCGGTGTAGGGGTGGTGCTACTGCTCGGGCTCTCCAAGGTGGTCAATTCGTCGTTCAGCATCGCCACCGATATCCTCAACTATTCGCGCCGCTATATCTGGGGCTTGCCATTCATTTTATTGCTCACCGTTTCGGCCATTGTGTTCAACAGCACGCTCATCGGTCCGATGGGCATCAATGGCGCCGCCTGCGCCACACTGCTGGCCTACGGAGTCTACAACTTGGTACTGCTGCTCTATGTCGGCCTCCGACTGAAGGTCAATATCCTCTCCGCCGGTCAGCTGAAGATGCTGGTCATCATCGCTGTGTTGATGCTGATCGACGGTTGCTGGATCCGATGGGTGGCCCCTGTGCTGCCGTTGTCCGTCATCCCTGCCGCCATTGTCAAGACCGTGCTTCTCGGCAGCGTCGCCATACTATGGATCTACGCATGGCGTGTTTCCGCCACCGTCAACGACATGGTACGAAAGGCCCTGCATCGTAAGTAATCTTTTATTGTACACAATAATTCGGGTAATCTTGCGTTGATATTTGTAATGAAACAGAATATTGAGAAAATAATATGCCGGTATATGTCTACGCAGCCTGTGCTGAAGGCTTGGATTTTCGGTTCATATTCCCGTGGAGAAGAGCGTGAGGATAGCGATATTGATATCATGATACTACCGGATGAGTCCGGGCATTTTTCCCTTTTTACCCTTGGTGGTATGTATGAGGATTTGCAGGAATTATTAGGCCGACGTGTTGATCTGGTAACGGAGGCCGGTCTCCGTGATTTTGCCCGTGAAAGTGTTGACCACGATAAAAAATTGATCTATGAGAGAACCGTTGCGTGACCCACAGCGACTTAAAGATATCCTTCAGGCTATAGAGTCCATAGAGAACTATACTCGAAATGAAACCTTTGAGTCAATCATTGTCGACGCTATGCGATACCATGCTGTGGTCTATAATATCATGATTATTGGTGAGGCAGCCAATATGATTACGCACGAGTTTCGGGATGCGCATACGGATATACCGTGGAAGCAAATTGTGGGTATGAGAAATTTTCTCATACATGGTTGTTTTCAAGTGGAGAAGCAGCAAGTGTGGAAAGTCGTGGAGACGGATCTTCCACAGTTGAAGCAACATATTACGAAATACGTTAATACTGATGTTAGATAAATTACAAGCCATATACGACCGCTATCAGGAGATTGAACAGCAGATGAACGCCTTTGGGGTCGCGACCGAAGGGAGCAACGTCCCCAAAATGGACATGAAGCGTTATGTCAAACTGAGCAAGGATTACAAGGATCTGCAGCCGGTGGTGAAAGCTTACCACGACTACAAGGCGTTGCTCGACACCATTGCCGAGTGCAAGGAGCTGCTGGAGAATGAGAAGGATGCCGAGTTGCGCGAGATGGCCAAGGAGGAGCTTACCGCCAGTATGGAACGTCGCGAGACGATGGAGGAGGAGATCCGCTTGCTGCTGATTCCCGCCGACCCCACCGATAGCAAGAATGCCGTCGTCGAGATTCGTGGCGGAACGGGTGGCGACGAGGCCTGCATCTTTGCCGGCGACCTCTTCCGCATGTACACCCGCTACTGCGAGAAGAAACGCTGGAAGGTGGAGGTTACCGATTTCAACGAGGGTACGTCGGGTGGCTACAAGGATATCACCTTCACCGTCACCGGCGAAGGAGTCTACGGATTGCTGAAATACGAGAGCGGTGTGCACCGTGTGCAGCGTGTCCCCGCCACCGAGACGCAGGGCCGTATCCACACCAGCGCCGCCGGCGTCGTGGTGCTGCCTGAAGCCGAGGAGTTTGACGTGGAACTCAATATGAGCGATGTGCGCATCGACACGTTCTGTGCCAGCGGTCCCGGCGGCCAGTGCGTCAACACCACCTACTCGGCGGTGCGACTGACCCATATCCCCACCGGCATTGTGGTCAGCATGCAGGACCAGAAGTCACAGATTAAGAATAAAGAGAAGGCCATCAGTATTCTGCGTACCCGTCTCTACGAGCGCGAGTACAACAAGTATATGGAGGAGCTCTCCTCCAAGCGCAAGACCATGGTGGCCACGGGCGACCGCAGCGAGAAGGTGCGCACCTACAACTACCCGCAGAGCCGCGTCACCGACCACCGCATCGGATGGAGCATGCACAACCTCCCCGCTTTCATGGACGGCGACATCGAGGACTGCATCGAAGCCCTCCAGCTTGCAGAGAATGCCGAGAAGCTGAAAGCCTCCGTGGGTTAAGAAGAAGCAAGCTGCCACTGGCTGCTTGCGATATTAACACATTCGCGAATTAATATTTCGTTACCTTAAACTGACAGGTTCCGGTTTGGGTGGTCAGCTGGAGGTAGTAGACTCCGGCCGGGTATGGCGACAGGGGAACGGTGGTACCTTGCGGCTGGATGGGCAGCTGTCTGCCGTCGGAGCTG
>JAFSYK010000058.1 GCA_017449975.1 Bacteroidales bacterium | reverse complement strand
TTGACGAGATATACGACGGAGGAGTCTATTATCTCAGTAAGAACAATGTGCTGACAGAGCAGCGAATAGACAGCAATGGCGAAACAAGTACCAAGCAATACACCTACACCTATGATGGCGACTACCCTTTGACGTGTAGTGCAGGGATTTCGTCATGGTATTTCAAATATGTCGGCAAATCCGACCCCGCACCGGCTTATTAACAAATAATGGAAAGAATATGAAACGCATTCTAATCGCAATGATGGTGGTCGCGGTGTGCGGCTTGTTCTCGGCGTGTGAAGAAGACGGGTTCAGTAGGGGGTATCAGTTGGCGTGCTGACGGCACGCCATACGTCTTTTACTTTGCTGCAATCTCTTCGGCGGTCAGTACTTTCAGGCAGAGCAGCGTCATGTCGTCGTTGGGCGAAGCGCCGTTGCGGTGCCGTTCGACCGCCTCCTGCAGCAGGCGGAGGGTCTCTTGGGAGTTCTTGTTTCGCAGGTCTGCCATGAGTTCGAGCATACGTTCCTCGCCGAAGAGTTCCTGCTGTAGGTTCTCGGCCTCGTTGAAGCCGTCGGTGTAGAGCAGCAGCTGATGTCCACGAATGTCGTCGACACTTTCGCCGACGAAGGGGGCGTTCTCGAGAATACCGAGCGGGAAGTTGGTGTTCTGAATCTGCATGAACTGTCCATCCATCAGCGGCGCGTTGTGTCCGCAGTTGCAGTACTCTAAACGGCCCGTTTGGAGGTCGGCGCAGCCGATGAACATGGTGACGAACATGTTCTGCTCGTTGTCGTGTGAGAGTATGTTGTTGAGTTGTGTGGCAATCTCGGCAGGACTCTGTCCCTGCTGTGCGACAATGCGGAAGAGGTTGCGGGTCACAGCCATGAAGAGGCTGGCGGGGATGCCTTTACCGCTGACGTCGCCGATGCAGAAGTGCAGCTTCTCGTTCTGTACGAAGAAGTCGTAGAGGTCGCCGCCGACCTCTTTGGCTGGCGTCATGGAGGCGTAGAGGTCGATGTCGGACCTGTTGGGGAAGGCGGGGAAAATACGCGGCACCATGCTCATCTGGATGTCGCTGGCCACACGGAGCTCGTTCTCGATGGAGGCTTTGACGGCGGTGGTCTGCTTCAATTCTTCGATGTAGTTGACCAGCGATTGCTGCATGTGGGTGAACGACTGCGTGAGCTGTCCAATCTCGTCCCTGCGTCCGTCGTCGGGCAGTGTTGCGCCGAAGTCGCCCGAGGCGATGGTCTCCGCCTGCCGCGAGAGCTGTGTGAGCGGTTTCAGTTCGCGACGGATGATGCGTCTGCAGGCGACCATCATGAGCAGCAGTGCGGCCAGCACGGTGAAGGTCAAGGCGCGTCGCATGCGGTAGAAGGCCCCGAAGATGTCGTCCTCCGAGCAGACGATGGCGACGCTCCAGCCCGTTTCGCCGAGGGGTTTGAAGAAGATGTAACATTCCTGTCCTTCAATCTTCATCTGGCGCATGCCCTCATCGCCACGCTGCATGGCGTGGCCCAGTTCCACCATCGCCGAGTCTTCGTGTTCGAGCGATTCGGTGAAGATGGTTTGGTAGAACAGTTTGGTCGTGTCGGGATGCACAAAGAAGGTGCCGCCCTGGCCAATCATCATACTGTAGGAGTTGGGGTAGGGCTTCACGGCCGATATCATCTGCGACAGCCAGCTGAGGGAGAGGTCGACGGAGATGGTGCCGATGAACTGCCCCTCTTTGTCCTTTAGTGGTTTGCAGTAGGACATGATCATGCCTGGCGAATAGATGTCTTCGGGGTTGTAGTCGATGAACGGCTCGGTCCATACGGGCCGGTCGAGCAGCTTGCAGAGCAGATACCAGTCCTGGTAGAAATATTCGTAGTGCTCGTTGCCCTCCTGGGTGGTGCGTATCACGCCGTTGTCGTTGAGCGAATAGGCCGAGAAGAAGCGTCCCTTCTGCTTGAAATATTCTGGCTCAAAGGCGATGGAGCAGCCGTTAAGGTCGGGGTTGTTCTCCAGAATGCGACGGGAGTATACAAACATCGAGTCGGGTGCGTCGAGGTGTCGCGACACCAGCCAGTCGGTGTTGTTGGTGGCTACCTCCACCTGCTTGAGGATGCCATCGACACGCAGGGTCGTGTTCTCAAGAATCTCGGTTGCGTGATTGATGGCTTCCTGGCGGATGGCCAGTCGTGCCACGCCGAACATGAAGCCCAGCGATGCCACCAAGATACTGGCGGCGAAAAGCACTACCCAAAGACTCAGCTTTTTATCTAATCGTTTAATCCTTCTTTTCATCGGTCAGTTGTTCATAGGTTACCGCATGTTTCAACATCTTCATCTCTACCATCAGCCGTGAGGAGGTCTCCACCATGTCGCGGCGCAGTCGGAATTCTCGTTTGCCCGACTCGCGATCCACCTGCAGGCGCAGTATCTCGGTCAGCATGAGCCGTTGCAGCACGGGGTTGGTGGCGATATGATTGGCTTTCACATATTTCATTACAATCTCCAGCGTCTCTTCGGGATGTTCGGCGGCCCACTCCCATCCGCGGCGGCTTGCGGCGGCAAACTTCTTTGCCTCCTCTTTGTGAGCTAGATAGTAGTCGCGCTGCATGTACACGCCGTCCTCCTGCACGTTGTAGCCGTGGTCGCAGAAACGGTAGACGTACTCCTCGCCAACAGGCAGGCCGGTCTGTTTCAACTGGTAATATTCGTTGTAGCTCATTGCCAGCGTGGCGTCGATGGCGCCGGCAACGAAGAGGTTGAGGTTCGAAGCGGAAGGTATCCAGTTGTAGTTTAGGCTGTCTTTGATGCTCATGCAGATGGCCAACTGTCCGAAGCCTGCGCTCCAGGTGCCCACGCGTGCGCCCCGTTGCGTCAGCGGGTCCATCTGGCGGCGCGACACAATCACCATCGCGTTGTTCATCGACGTCTGCAGGATGTTGACCAGCGGGATGCCGCCGTCTATAATCTCCATAGCCTGGCACAACTGTAGTGTTGTCGCCTGGCTTTCACCCTTGCGCATACGGTTCAAGGCCGTCTGAGTAATCGATGGATGGACAATCTCCACATCGATGCCCGCTTCACGGTAGAATCCCTTCTCCTGCGCCACGTAGTAACCCGCAAATTGGGCCTGTGCCGTCCATTGCGGCGTAAAGACAATACGCTCCTGTCCCACAGCCGGCATGACGACCGCCAGTAGCATCAGGGGCAAAATAAAATGGATAAGTCTTTTCATTATTCTACTTTTAGACTGCTAAAATACTAATTTTTTTCGACATTCGAACCGCCATTTTGCAAAATGTACATTATCTATGTATATTTGCATTCCTTTTGAAAACGACTTCATTATTTCATTTATTCAAAACCGATGAGTCGATGGTATAGAACCGACAATCTTAAATTTGAAAACAATTAGACTATTTGCATTGATGCTATGCATGGCAACAATATGGATGTCTGTATCTTGCAGCAAAGAAAACAACGGCAACGATAACGAAAATGGCTATGAGTCTCTTATTGTGGGTAAATGGAACGAGACTACCTTCGACGAGCCGGGATATAACTCTTTTATTTGGGAGTTCACCAAGGACGGTTATGTCATTTATGGTGGTAGCCTTGATTACAAATATAAGATTAACGGTAAAACCCTCCTATTGTATGAAAGGGATGGCGATGGAAACTTTACAATTGATAACAACGAATGGGATACTTATACCATTTTATACCTATCGGATAGCCACATGACCATACATGAGAAAAACACAAGGGAGACAGATTATGACAGGAATGTTTATCAACATACTATGGAGTTTGAAAGATTATAATTTTGATATATAATAACGCAGGGGCTTGCACCGTTCGGTGCAAGCCCCTGTTGTTTTGATGGAATCCGTTGTGTCGGATTTGTAATCCGACACTTATGTGAGTTTACCAGTTGTTGCGGATTTGTAATCCGCAACGTTATTCTTACTGGGATTTGTAATCCGACACCCGTTTTGCAAAATACGGAATATCTGTGTATATTTGCAAATTGAATAATCATTGAAAACCATGTGTACGTACACTATCATAGTTGACGAAACCGCATTGAGGAGATTGCAACCCTCCTTTAGCCGCGAATCGTTTGGCCGCTGGCTTCAGCATCACGTGGATACCTTGGTTGAAGACATGGCTACCGAACAGCATCCCGATTCACCCATTGCCCGTTCCGAGGAGGAGATGAGGGCTGTTGTAGAGGAACGTCTGCAACAATTGGATGCTGGAGAAGCCACTCTGATACCAGGAGAGCAGGTGTTTGCTCAAATACGCGCAAGATATGGCTTTAATGGATGAATGGCTTGATGGAGCACGATTGGATTTGGATCTCGAACTGGAGTATGTTTACGACGAGTTCGGGTTGCAGTCCGCGGAGGCAGTTTTCCAAAAGGTTTTCGAAACCATTGACTCATTGTGTCATTTCCCACACCTTGGTAAACGTTTCTGTAATATGATATTTCATCAGCAGGAGGTGCGTATGATAAGCATGAAGCAGACCTCCATCATTTATTGTCAGCGCGGGGATACACTTCTTGTAATAGCAATTTGGAATAACCGTCGCGATGAAAAAACGTTGAAGGACGTTATTAAATCGCGACAGTAAATAGAGTATCAATCGAGTATTAACTAAAACAAATGCCAATGAAGCATAGCGCATAGTTTAGTATGCACATCATAGAATAGGAAAAAGCGAAGTAGCTAATCTGGTACTTTGAAACTTCGACACTTTCAAATTATCCCCAGACCGAGCGACGGCTTTTCACGCATTCGGCGTGGACTTGTACGTTGTAATTGGGGATAATAGGTAGTCGAAGACCTCAAAGTACCAATGAAAGCGAATGGTTCCACGCTCTTTTTATGTGCATTCTTCATCGGAACCACAATAACAATAATTATTAAAAACAAAACCGACGGGCCTATGGTATATAACGGGCAACAATTAAAATGAAAACCAAGAAAATCCTTTTTGCAATGTCTATGATTGCCGTTATGGCAGCTGGTGCAATGGCGCTGAGCGCATTTACCACCTCAAAGCACGATGCAACACAGGTTGGAATGAATGCTGACGACAATTGGAAGGTTTTTAGAGAAAAAGTACCCTATTGCGATGGAGACAAAGACGTATGCATGGGCTATGGTAAAGTGTGGGTTAACACCGAGACATATCAGGTCGCATTTGAGCCAAATTGTTGTTCTAGAAGAGATTTGAGCGAATATACCGGTAAAACAGGATACAATATGCGTTTTTGGGCAGATTTCGCCAATCCAGAATGTTACTACTATGTGAATATTTATATTCCTAGATCAGCCTTTGAGTAGAGCATTTTGTATTTATTGCAGTTTAATAAGTCTGTGGCGGCGGATTGTATGTATCCCGGCGCAATTTATTAGTAGGATTTATAATTCGTAAAAACAAACGGATTTGCTTTGAGGAGCAAGTCCGTTGTCTATTTGTAGAAACGGATAGTTATCGAAAAACGAGGGTTTTTGTGAGGAATTCTATTGTGGCGCAGCACCTGCAAGGGTCGCTTTCACTGCATCGCTATCAAAAAGAATCTCTGTTGTTGCGGATTTGTAATCCGCAACGTTCCGTTGTGTCGGATTTGTAATCCGACACTTATGTGAGTTATGATTGGATTTGTAATTCACAGGTCAAACTGCGGCGGATTGAAAATCCGCCGCAACAGAAAGAAAATAAACCAATTGTTGCGGATTTGTAATCCGCAACGCTTTCTTACAGGGATTTGTAATCCCACCAACTCAAAGTATACAAAACTTTTGCAGAAGGGGCAAAAGGCATGTTTTCGCCAAATTATAAAGTAAAATGCAGCTAAATCATAAAGCAAAACGTCGTCAAATCATAAAATTGTCATATATTTGCACTTGAGAATTAATAAGCATTATGGAGACAAAAGGCTATTTATCAGTTGTTGCGGATTTGTAATCCGCAACGTTATTCTTACTGGGATTTGTAATCCCGCCAACTTGACAGCTTATAAATCAACCAACTCTATAGGCAACACCCCTCTGCCCCCAGAATAATCCACAGCTGAACAATAGATGTAGTCCTCGGCTCGTTCCACAATACCCTGACGGACGGGAAAAAACACAGCCCGCTCTATTGCAGCATATCAAGCACTTGAAGAGTGCCCCGAGTGCGACGTTTTGGTCAATCCAAAATACGAAGTCACTGTGAAAACAAGTCCCTTGGGTCTGATATTTAAAAAGTATACTGTGCGTGTGAGCGGATATGGTGCCAAATACAAGAATTTCCGCACAGAGAAACAGACAAAAATCATTGGAAACCAGAATAAAGAGTATATCGTTGTGGAAGAAAACGATTAATTGTTGGTAACCACTAATTATTCGTTTTATTTGAACACGAATTGCACGAATAACACGAATAGTAATTCGTTAGATTCGTTAGATTCGTGTTCACAACTAATTATTAGAGGTTATTTGTTATTATTTATCTTGTGCCGCACTAAACCAACGAGGCCCGCGACGTTGCGTCGCGGGCCTCGTTGGTTTTACATCTATGTATTATTAATCCAAACCATCCCTTTCCTTCAATAGGGCTGTCAAAGCATCTGGGTCACGTCGACTGTCAAAGACTGCTACTATGAGAACTCTCTCGGCGGTGACGGTGTAGACGATGCGGTCGTGGCGCGTGTTCAAAGCGCGATAAAACCTGCGTGAGCCATCGTACTCATCACAAAGACGCCCCATCTCAGGAAAATCGGCCAGATGACGGGTCTCCTCGGTAACGCTTGCAACAGTACGCTCGGCTGTGACGTAACCGAAATTCAACGCCACACGACGAGCAATCTCCCGCAGGTCATCCGCTGCTGCCGTAAGCCACTCTACCTGCATATCGATGCCATTACGCGATCGTATACTTCTGCCTGCGGAATGGTGTCCATCGT
>JAFSYK010000057.1 GCA_017449975.1 Bacteroidales bacterium | reverse complement strand
TTAAATTTAATTCAATGTTTTTCTTAAAGTACATGAACGGCATCATTTTCACCTTTCCTCAGTCACAATGGAACCCCATTGTTCCATCGGAAAGGCAAAAAATCTGCTCGCCCATGTCCATAATAAAACTCATCAATCAAACTTAAACAGCTTCTAAAAGAGAACGGCAATCCTAGAAAATCTAGATAATCTAGAAAATCTAGAATCTCTAGAAAATCTAGCCCCCCAAAAAACACCCCCATGGCCGACAATTATCTAGAAAAACGCTACGAGTCCTGTTTTGGAGCAGGACGCACCAAGGTGCGCCGTGTGGGACCCACCTTCGACGAGTTGCTGCTGCGCAACCGCAGCACGCGTGGCTACCTCAAGGACTATGTGGTCAGCCGCGACGAGCTGGAGCGCATCGCCGCCGTCTGTGCCCGCATCCCGTCGGCCTGCAACCAGCAGGTGCTGCGCCTGCGGCTGGTGACGCGTGACAGCGGTGCCGACCGTGTGTTGCCGCTGGTGCGCATGGGTGCCGCGTTGCCCGAGCTGCACCTGCCGCTGCCGGGCACGGAACCCGAGGCCTTTATCGTCATCTGTTCCGTCGCCGAGGAGACCAAGCTGGTCGACATGGACCTGGGCGTTGCCGCCCAGAGCATGTTGCTCAAAGCGGCCTCGATGGGGCTGAACGGATTGATTATCGGAGCCTTCAACAAGGTGGCGCTACGCGAGGCGCTGGCGTTGCCCTGCGACCCGCTATTGGTGCTGGCTATTGGAAAGGGAATAGAGAAAATAGAGCTGGTGCCCTCCAAGCCCGAGGCGCCACGCGCCTACTACCGCCGCGACGGCATCCACTACGTGCCCAAACTCCAGCTATCGGATTTGCTGATATAAAAAAAACAGAAGAGCCCTGCACCGCAGGGCTCTTCTGTTTTAGGAAATCGTCAATACGAAATTACGCTTTCGGCGTGAGTGCTTTGGTGTCGATGTCCTCGCGGATTTCCTTGATGAAATCGGCCAGCGTGGCGGCATCTTTGTCGCCGGCTTTGCGGTTCCACACCGAGACCAAACCTTCGTCCGTCTCTTTCTGTCCGACGATGAGGGCGTAGGGGATGCGCTGCAGACGCAGGTCGCGCAGCTTATAGCCAATCTTCTCGTCGCGCTCGTCCACGGAGGAACGCACACCTGCCTTCACCAACTCGGCGTTGACGGCATTGGCGTAGTCGAGGAATTTCTCCGAGATGGGGAGCACACGCACCTGCTCGGGCATGAGCCAAGTGGGCAGGGCACCCTCGTATTTCTCAATCAGCCAGGCCAGCGTACGCTCGTAGCAGCCGATGCTGGTGCGGTGGATGACGTTCGGGCGTACCTTGTTGCCGTTCTGGTCGATGTAGAACATGTCGTAGCGCGGTGCCAGCAGGGCGTCCCACTGCACGGTAATCATCGTGTCTTCCTTGCCGTAGACGTTCTTGGCGTTGATGTCGACCTTGGGGCCGTAGAAGGCAGCCTCGTCGTCGTCTTCGACGAACGGTATGTTCAGCTCGTTGAGGATGTCACGTATGTGCTGCTGGCTTTCCTCCCAATCTTCGGCGGTACCGATGTATTTCTTGGTGTTGGCAGGATCCCACTTCGAGAGGTGATAGGTCACGTCGTCCTGCAGGCCAAGGGTCGTCAGGCAGTATTTGGCTAAAGCGAGACACTTCTTGAACTCTTCGACCATCTGGTCGGGGCGCACGATGAGGTGGCCCTCAGAGATGGTGAATTGGCGCACACGCGTCAGGCCGTGCATCTCGCCGCTGTCCTCGTTGCGGAACAGCGTAGAGGTCTCGCTGTAGCGTTTCGGCAGGTCGCGGTACGACTTGGGGCTGGCCTTGTAGACGAAGTACTGGAACGGGCAGGTCATGGGTCGCAGGGCCAACACTTCGGGGTCCTCGGGGTCGCCGATGACGAACATACCATCACGGTAGTGCTGCCAGTGGCCGGAGATTTCGTAGAGGTCTTTCTTGGCCATGAAGGGGGTCTTGGTGCGGATGTAGCCCCACTCGTTGTCCTCCAGGTCCTCAATCCAGCGCTGCATGGTCTGCACAATCTTGGCACCCTTGGGCAGCAACAGCGGCAGACCCTGGCCGATGACATCGACCACGGTGAAGAGCTCCAACTCGCGGCCCAGCTTGTTGTGGTCGCGGTTCTTGATGTTCTCCAGATATTCCATGTGCGCCTCGAGCTCTTCCTTGCTGAAGAAGGCCACGCCGAAGATGCGGGTCAGCGACTTGCCGTTGCGGTCGCCGCGCCAGTAGGTGGCGGAGTTGGCAATCAGCTTGAAACCCTTGATAAGGCGGGTGTTCAGCAGATGCGGACCCGAGCAGAGGTCCACAAAGTCGTCCTGACTGTAGATGGTGATGCGGGCATCGGGGGCGATGGCGTCGAGCAGCTCCAGTTTGTAGGGTTCGTTCTTCTCCTCGAAGATTTTGCGGGCCTCGTCGCGCGACACAATCTTGCGCTCCAGACGGGTGGCTTTCTTGATGATGGACTTCATCTCCTTCTCGATGGCGTCGAGGTCTTCGCGGTTGAAGGGACGGAAGTCGAAGTCGTAGAAGAACCCCTTGTCTGTCGAAGGACCGATGGTCAGTTTGGCTTCGGGGAAAAGGTGCTTCACGGCTTCTGCCATGATGTGGGCGGTGGTGTGGCGCAGGATGGGCAGCGACTCGGGGGCGTTCTTGTCGAGCAGTTCAATCTCGCAGTCCTCCGAGACCACATCTCTCAAATCCACTACGTTGCCGTTGATTTTGGCGGCACAGAAATTGTTCAGTTCCTCGGGCTTGATTTGCAGTATCAAATCGATAATACTGCGGGGTTCAGCCACGTCAAGTGAACCTAATTGTTTGATTGTTACTTTCATATCGTTGTTTTTTTATAATCGTTTGAATTGATAAAGATACTATATTTTTTTTATATAGGCGTTGGGTTGGAGAAAATTGCCTACACGATACGCACGTAAAATGTTGTAAATCTTGCTGATTGTATCGATTTTGTTGGATTGGTAGATTTCGTGAGCGCAGAGTGCGAGCAGGCGAAAACGCACATCGCAGTAGGTCGAACAATCCAGATTCTGCAGGTGCAATTACTACCGATTGAAAAAAATATTTTGTCAGAATGATAAAGAGTTGTATTTTTGCAGTTTGAATTACATTTTGGTGTATTCTGTAATATTGCATCGCATCAACTGATTATAAACTTAAAATAGGAGAACCAAGTTATAGCAACACCGTTCAATCCCAATGGTCCCAAGGGGAACTTCAAAGGTCGCGGCAGGGGTCCTGTGAAAAAGGAGGCTGCCCATCTTATCAATGAACGCATCACGGAACCTGTCGTGCGTGTAGTGGGTGAGGGCATGGAGCCCACCATCATGAACACCCGCGACGCCCTGCAGCGTGCCTACGCCGACGGCCTCGACCTGGTGATGATTTCGCCCAACGCCAATCCGCCGGTGTGCAAGATCATCGAGTACCAGAAGTACCTCTATGAGCAGAAGAAGAAGGAGAAAGAGCGTCGTGCCAACTCGTCGAAGGTGGTGGTCAAGGAGATCCGCCTCAGTCCGCAGACCGACGAGCATGATTTCGACTTCAAGCTGAAGCATGCCATCCGTTTCCTGCAGGAGGGCAACAAAGTAAAGGTTGAGGTGTTCTTCCGCGGCCGCTCCATCGTCTACAAAGAGCAGGGCGAGACGCAGCTGCTCAAATTCGCCGAGGCACTGCTCGAGTACGGCAAACCCGAGGTGATGCCCCGTCTGGAAGGCAAACGTATGCACATGATTGTGGCGCCGAAGAAATAGTGAATGGTTATAGGTTATGGGTTATAGGTTATTGAAATTCAATGCATGCTTTTGACAACAAAAAATACAAACTCACTAACCAATAACCAAAATAACCCTTAAGAAAGGAAAACCAAGTAAACAACAATATATAGTCTAACTTAAAAAACAGTAAAGTAATGCCTAAGATGAAAACCAAAGCCGCTGCCAAGAAGCGCTTCGCGTTCACCGGCACCGGCAAAATCAAGAGAAAGCATGCTTACCACAGTCACATCCTCACAAAGAAGGAGACGACGCAGAAACGCAACCTCGACCACACGGCCCTTGTGAGCCGCGACGACGAGAAGCGGGTGAAACGTATGCTTTTAGCGTAAGTCAGACTCGTCGGACTTGTCAGACTAGTCCGACTGTCGGACAAAACCAGGAGTTATTAACCATTGTTTCAAGCACCAAAGAGCAGCAATCCTGCCGCTGAAACGAAAAATCAATTAAAACATGCCAAGATCAGTCAATGCTGTTGCTTCAAGAGCACGCAGAAAGAAAATCCTCAACCGCACCAAGGGTTATTGGGGCAGAGGTAAAAACGTTTGGACAGTAGCCAAGAATAAGTGGGAAAAAGGTCAGACCTACGCCTACCGCGACCGCAAAGCCAAGAAGAGAGAGTTCCGCTCGCTGTGGATCAACCGTATCAATGCCGGTTGCCGCATCAACGGTATCTCCTATTCTGTGTTTATGGGCGAACTCCATAAGAACAACATCGAGTTGAACCGCAAGGTTCTCGCCGACCTGGCCATGAACCATCCCGAGGCTTTCACCGCTGTTGTGAAGATGGTTAAGAAATAAATGTATCACCTGTTAAAACTTTGTATGTCATGGGAAAAACTGAATTAATGCAATATGTAGAGAATTTGGTCGAGCGCAAGGAGTTCCCCGAGTTCAAGGCTGGCGATACCATCACTGTCCACTATAAAATCCGTGAAGGAAACAAGGAACGTATCCAGAACTTCCAGGGCGTTGTTTTGCAGCGCAGTGGAAGCGGAGCCACTGAGACCTTTACTGTCCGCAAGATCACCAACGGCGTGGGTGTGGAGCGTATCTTCCCCATCGCCAGTCCGTTTATCGAGCAGATTGATGTCAACAAGCACGGCGCTGTGCGTCGCGCTCGTATCTTCTACCTGCGTGATCTGACCGGTAAGAAAGCCCGTATCAAAGAGAAGAGACGCTAGTCACCTCTCTGTTGTTGTCTGCTTGGAATCAAGACAGCGGTCCTCCTTCTGGATGGACTGCTGTCTTTGTTTTATCACGCATCACTCAAACAGTATTCCGTCGCGGGACCGAAGTCCATGCCGTCGACCAGCACACGTCCCTTGGTGGTGCGACCAAGGAAGCAGCAGTCGACGCGTGCCTCGTCGAGGCGGCTCAGGAATGTGTCGTCGTCCGCTTCCTTCAGGGTGGCCACAAAGCGGCCCTCCTCTTCGCCGAAGAGGAAGGCGTCGAGCCGTATCTCGCGGCAGGTCAAGATGTCGAAGCCCACTTTTTCGCCGCATCCCGAGGCCAGCGTGCGGAACAGTCCGCCGGCGCCCACCGGAGCGTAGCGGCTCACAATGTGGTTGTCGCGCAGCACTGAGAGGATGAGGTCGATGTAGTCGGCATCGTCGTCCGCTTTGCCGGCGCGCGGCTGTGAGCTGATGTGCAGGTAGCGTCGACCGTACTCCGAGTCGAGGAACTCGGTCGACACGCGGCCCACCATGTAGATGAGCTCTCCTTTGGATAGTTGAAATCCGCCTGCCTGTAGGTCTGGCCTATTCCCGCAGAGATGCTTGGCAATGGTGATGCACTCCTGCACACGCGGCTCTTGGATGCTGCGGTGCGTCTCGTCGCTGCCGTCGTAAAGGTAGGATTCCCGCACCACCGTGTGGCGCTGTCCGCACAGCCAGCCGTAGAGGCTCTGCTGCCGTCCGTTCGACTGCCACATGGCCAGCAGTGTGCCCAGCTCTTCCATCGAAGGAAGATGCCCCACCACGGACACCAACTCGTCGTAGGCTTCGCGGCTCACGCCCATCGCTGCCGCCTCCTCGGCCGGCACAAAAACAGGTTCACTCATGTGGATCGCGTTAATCTCGATGCAAAGGTACGATTTCTGTATTTAATACGGTCGGTCGTACGGGACATTGGAACATTGAAAATATTTCGTATCTTTGCAATTTACAACCGCATAAAACTACGATGCTGGGAAATATTTTGATGGAATTGCTGCTGGGCGCCTTTTCGGGCGTGCTGCTGTCGCTGTTTTTCAGCTTCGGTCCGGCCTTCTTCTCCCTGCTGCAGACCAGCATCCACTATGGCTACAAGCGTGCGGCACCTTTCGCTTTCGGTGTCTTTGTGGCCGATTTCTTCATCGTTTTCCTGATGTTGACGGTGCTGAAGAATGTCAATATGTACGGCGTGCTGCACGACCCCTGGGTGGCGTCGATAGCGGGCATCGTTATTCTGGCTATGGGTATCTATACGCTGTTCAAACGTCCGTCGCGTATCGAGATGTCGGAAGACGGTACCGAGGTTCAGATGCCGAATGTCGAGAAACGACGCTATGTGTTTATCCGTGGCTTTTTGCTCAACTTTGTCAACCCGCTTATCTGGATCTATTGGGTGTCGATGATTGCCCTGATGCTGGGTGAGACGGGCGCCTCGTCGAGCGAGGTGTATGTGTTCTTTGCCGGACTGCTGGGAGCCACGCTGTCGCTGGATCTCATCAAGTGCAAGACCGCATCACTGTTTCACCGCATCATCACCGATCGGGTGCTGCTGATCATCAACCGCGTGGTGGGCGTGATTCTCATCGTGTTTGCTTTCTATGTGGTCTTCTCGATGGTGCTGTTCCATAGCGACCCCGACGCACAGCAACTCAACAATTTCATCGAGGGCATCCATATTGGACACAATCTTTAGAATGCGTTAGTGTGGGATTGCGTTATCGCGCTAATGCTTTGCTTACCTGGTGATCCAGGGGAGGCGGGCGTTGAGGGTGAATTTGGCGCCGAAAGTGACCATGGGTATCAGGTCCAGTCTAGAACTTTCGTTGTTGGAGTAGGGCGAATAGTCCAAGGATCCTCGCAGGATATAGAGGCGCGGCGTGAGGGAGAGGGCGATGGCATCGTTGATTCGATAGTCGAAGGCGAGACCGGTCGTCATGGAAAACTCACGGTTGAGCGGGCTGTATTCGGTCCAAGGGTTCTTCTTCGCCCCTGTGGCCACGGTGACGCCCATGCCGACGGGCGTGGAGATGTGCAGTTTTGTACGCATGTCGCTACCCGAAATGATGTTCGTCCAGTCGAGGACGAGCAATCCGGTGAGCGTGCCGCCAAAGAAGGTGAACGACCGATAGGGCCAGTAGCCGTCGGGGTCGATGGTCTCTTGCGAGAAGTCGACGTAGGGGTTGAGCCGATAGCGGGTCTGCGATTGGGCCATGAAAAGGTTGAGGTTGAAGGCCACTGCAATCTCAGGGGTCAGCGAGTAGCCCCATTCGACGTACAGGTTGGGGGTGAGGCTATTGAACCGTGCGTCGCTCGTCTCTTCGTTGCCGATATAGAGCTGTGCGCCGAGTCCCGCGCTGAGGTACATGGGGTGCGACGAGAGGCGTCGCGACGCCGTCGACCAGTCACGCGCCTGGCTCTGTATGGGCAGCAGGGCAAACAATAACGGCAAGAGGAGAAGGTGTATGCGGGACATGGCGCAATGGTGAATTGAAAAACTATTTTTTGGTTTCACTGTCTTCTTCGGCGTAGTAGTCGTTGTAGCCTTTGTAGGCATAGCTGTAGCGCTTGCCGTAGCCATAGCCGTAGTCGAGGCCAAAGATGCGGTCGACGGGCGAGCTCTTGGGGTAGGAGACGTCGTTGAGCAGCACGGCCATGCCGCGGAAGCTCTT
This sequence comes from Bacteroidales bacterium, assembly GCA_017449975.1. Lineage (GTDB taxonomy): Bacteria > Bacteroidota > Bacteroidia > Bacteroidales > P3 > Colimorpha. The sequence goes on along the minus strand of JAFSYK010000057.1, from coordinate 51,289 downwards.
GGACTGATAGAGCTCCTCCATCTCGTTGAGCACCCGTTTGTCGTATTTGCCCGAGCGGACAACGAAGAGGGTGCTGTCGACAAGCTGCTGGATGATGGTGTTGTCGACCACCGAGAGCGGCGCGCTGTCGAGGAAGATGTAGTCGTAGCGCTGACGCAGGGTCTGCAGCAGGCGTTTCACCTTGCCGTTGCCCAGCAGCTCGGCGGGGTTGGGCGGCAGCATGCCGGAGAAGATGCTGTCGAGGCCGGGCGCCACGACGTTGTGCTGGATGAGGGTGTCGATGTTGTCAATCTTGCCTGCCAGCAGGTCGGAGAGTCCGGGGTTGCGGCGCGAGGAGAAGCGGTGGGTGAGGCTGCCCTTGCGCAGGTCTATGTCGACGAGCAGCACCCGCTTGCCCGCCAAAGCGAAGCAGGCGGCGATGTTGGACGACACGAAGGTCTTGCCCGACGCCGGTAGCAGCGAGGTGACCATGAAGATGCGGCACCGTGAGCCATCCGTCTGCCCACTGGCTTGCGGGTCAAGCTGGCTCTCTGCGCCGTGTCCCAGAAAATCTATCTTGGAACGCAGCAGTCGGAACGATTCGGACAGCGCATCCTGCTTGCCGTCGACGGCCACGATGTCGCGGCTGTCGGTACGTTTGCGGCTGGGTATCTCACACAGGAAGGGGATGGTGGTGCGCAGTTTGAGGTCGGACTGGTAGCGTACCTTGGTGTCGAGCATGCGGCGCAGCAGGAAGAGTCCGATGGGCAGCAGCAGTCCCAGCAGCAGTCCCAGCACCGTGGCGCGACCTACGTTGGGTGAGACGGGACTCTCGTTGACACGTGCCTCGTCGATGATTTTTGCATTACCTTCGATGGAGGGCTGGCTGATGAGCAACTCCTCACGTTTGGAGAGCAGGTTGAGGTAGAGCTCCTCTTTGATTTTCTGCAGCCGCTCCACGTTCTCCAGATAGAGCTGCTGACCCGGTATCTGTTTGATTTTTCCCGTGGCTTGGCTCACGATGGATTGGGCGTCGTCGATGCGACGTTGCAGCGAGGCGCAGTAGACGTTGAGGAGCTGGCGCAGGTCAGCCTTGGCTTTCTGCCGCTCTTCAGTCAGCTTCTGCACCACGGGGTTGCCCATGTTGTTGGTCTGGTTCAGCCGCATGGTGAGTTCGTTGTAACGCTCCATGGTGGCGACGATGGTGGCGTCGTCGATGCCGACGGCGGGCGGCAGCAGGCTGCTGTTGTCGTTGTTGTCGTTGAGCTGTTGCAGATAACGTGCCAGCGACAGCCGCTGCTTCAGCTTGTCAATCTCCTGCGAGTATTCGTTGTTGGTGTTGAGATAGGTCAGTCCGTAGCTGTCAAGGTTGATGAGCTGGTTGTCGCGCTTGAAGGTGGCGATGACAGATTCCTGCTGGTCGAGGTCGAGGTGCAGTTGCGACAGTCGCTCGTTGATGTAGTCGTAGGTGTAGGCAATGATGCGTTTCTTGTCCTTCACGGCCTCCTCGTTGTAGACGCGGATGAGCTCGTTGATGACATCGGCGGCGCGACGTGCCGACAGGTCGACAAGGCTGATGTTGACAATGGTATTCGTCTCGCCGTCACGGCTGACGGAGATGGTCCTGCGGTAGTGGTCGGCGACGACGTGCAGCGGGCTGTGGACCACCGTGATGGGTGTGTTATAGCAGTCGGGGGTGTAGAACCAGGTGGCGTTGACGGCCACGCGGCCAAAGGGTGTGGACTGCGTGTCGTTGAGGTGCAGTGTCAGTGGTGCGTATTCGCCATACTCCAGATTGATGGAGTGGGCGTTGAGCGGTGTGATGGTCAGCGCGATGTAGTCGTTGGGGTTGTTGTCAATGAAGTCGACGGTGACGGGGGTGCTGCCGTAGAGGTCTTTCTTGCGTCGCACCACTTTGGAGTTGCCGCTGTAGGTGACGTTGAGGTGCAGGTTCTCCACGGTCTTCATCATGGTGGTCTTGGAGGTGAGGATCATCACCTCGTTGTTGACCGATGTGTTGTAGAACGGTCGGTCGGAGAACATGTTGGTGATGGCGGCTTCACGCAGCGAGTTGTCGCTCTCGGTGGAGTTGCCGCGCAGCACGATGCGGGCGTTGCTCTCGTAGAGACGATCCTGCCGGCGGGCGCTGAAGTTGGCAATGAGCGCTCCTGCCGTGCCGAACAGCACAAGCCAGTGAATGTTGCGCAGCAGGGTGTATAGCAAATCCTTGATGTGGAAGCTTACAGAAGGTTCCGCATCGAGGAAAGAGAGGTCGGGTACATTGGGATTCTCGGGCATCTAAAACTGAGAATTGAGAGTTGAGAATTGTATTGTCTAATCACTAATCACTAATCACCATTCACTAATCACGTATCACTTAACCCTGGAATATAGCATAATGGTGGCGACGAGGGAGGTGATGGCGGCGATGGAGGAGATCCAGCTCATCCAGTAGGCGGCCTCGTCGCGCGTCGTCTTGGCGGTGCTGCTTTCGGTGATGATGAAATCGTTCTGGCGCAGCATGAAGTAGGGGTCGTTGAAGATTTCCGAGCTGCGAGGGTCGAGATAGCGGGTGGTGATTTTCCCATTCTCTTCGCGCATGACAGCAATCTTGGTGCGGTCGGTGTAGACGCTGATGTCGCCCGCCAGCGCCAGCGCCTCGAGGAAGGTGCAGCGCTCGTTGGGGATGGTGATGGCGCGGCCGCCGGTGGAGCCGAGGAAGAATATCTTGAAACTCTTGAAGCGTACCATCACAAAGGGGTCGCTGATAATGTTGCCCTGCTTCAGCAGGCTGGTCAGGGTGTCTTGCAGCTGCAGCCGTGTCAGTCCGTCGACATGCAGGGTGCCCAGTACCGGCAGGTTGATGTTGCCGTTGACGTCGACCAGATACTCTGGTGCGCTGATATTGGCGGCATTGCTGCCCAGGTTCCACTGGAAGGGACGCGCCATCTCGGCGTCGGCACTGGTGACCTGGATGGTGAGCTCGTCGTAGGGGCGGATGACCGCCTCAAAACGGTGCTCCAGTTCAATCTGCGTACCCTGCTTCATGTCCTGCAGGTAGTTGACTCTGCGCGAGCTGACACAGGATGTGAGCAGCAGAATGGTTGCAGACAGTAGTATGGTGAACAGTTTTCTCGACATAGGAAGGTCGTTTTCTTGAATCTACAAAGATAAGAATATTTTGGGAATGTGTTAATGCGTTATCACAAATCCACACTGATGATCCTTTTTATCCGTGCAATCCGCGTTCTATTTAATTTATTAGTGGTTGACAATAGTTATTATTTTTCAGATTAGCTTGCCCGAGTGGCAGCGGCGGCAGTGCTGGGACGAGGAGGTGCGGAATGTGTTAATGCGTTAGTGCGTTGTTTCGGTAGAGCCGTTTTATCGGGTTTTTGAGGGTTTGCCATAGCCATTCCCAGCACCAAGCCGCTCCGAACGGCATCCAGCGTTGGGGGTGGATGTTGAGCAGTAGTCGGCGACGGTGGATAGGATGGCTCTTGTCGTGCAGCGCACGGATGATGTCGTCGGTGCGTTGGAAGCAGAGTCCCTCTCTAAGCCATTGTTGCTGGTGGCTGGGGATAGCGTCGCGCACGCTGTAACGCCAGCCGTCCCACCGCCTTCCGGTGTCGGTGAGGTAGAGCGTCTGGTCGAAGTCGGTGTCGAGATACGTCTCGTGGTCGATACCCAGCGTGTGGTAGTCGTGGTGCTTCCAGAGGTCGCGGTTGTCGTGGCGACTGCGGGGACTGCCGTGCATGCTGATGCTGCGGACGGGTGCCAGCTGGCGCAGCTCCTCCAGATGACGGCAGAAGTCGGCGTAGGCGGCTTCCTTGTCGCCGCGACAGACGGCCAGCGACTCGTAGTGGTAGCCTATTGTGTGGCCCTGCGCGGCTATCTCGCGGATGGCCGCTTCGTCCCATCCCTGCCTGTGGTGTCGGAAGTAGTAGGTGGCGTGGAGGCCCATGTCGTGTTCTATCTGTGCCATGCTTACCGCCCGCAGGGGGTGGGCGTCGACATCATGACAGAGCGTGTAGCCGATATCCGATGCGGATAGGGCGTGCAACAGTTCATGGTATTGGCTTGGCGTGAAATCGGCTGTCCGGCGTCGCTGCTGCGGTATCTGTTTTAAGTACAGGGTGATGTAGTCGCTGACGTCGATATGCTCCGACAGGAAGTGTTGCCGCCGCTGGGCCCAGATGTTGTGGGTCTCGGGGTCACCAATCAGCGCTTCGATGGAGCGGCACATCTCGTCAAACCGGTCGGGTGTGTAGCTCTGGCTGAGCCCGTAGCGTTCCAGCATGTTGGGCACCGACAGGCGTCGGGCGAAGGTGTTGCATTTGACGGCGGGCACACCCAGCAGTGCGGCTTCGGAGGTCATGGTCTGGCTGTCGCCGACATAGAGCGTGGCGAAGGCCATCAGGTGGTGCATCTTTTCGGGCGGGATGGCGGCACGGTAGGGTTCGAGTGAGGGTGGCAGCGGCTGCTCGGAAGTGATGATGACCCGTCCGTGCGGGGAGAGAAGCCGCACCAGCTGCTCTTTCTGTTGCAGCGTGAGTCCTCTCTCGTGCAGGTCGTGATGGCCGTGGAAGGCCACGAAACGCAGGATGAAAAAGGGCTGTCCCTGCCGCAGTCCTGCCTGTTCCAGCACCGCAGGGTCGGGTGTGAAACGGTTGGGGTGCAGGTAGGCCAGCTCGTGGGTGCCGGCATAGTAGACGGCGTGCGGTGTCTGACGCTGGATGCAGTCGGGTGTCAATACAGCGTAGGCGTGGCGGTGTCCCCAACGTACGGTGAGCGGCTCCACGGCATCGTCGTCGTCGTTCAAGATGACGGCCTTCAGGCGGCTGAGACGGGACACCTGCGACAGCACTATGCCTGACGAGACACCGACGTCGATATGATGGCGCACAACGAACCACCACATCCATAGGGTTAGGTGAATCACCATCAGCCCTTTCCCCCAGAGGGTGCGGTGTTTGCGACCCACGGTCGTGTAGAGGAAGCCTTCCTGGGCAAGCAGGCGTTGCGAGATGGCTTGGCGGCGGCAGGTGAACCAGACGGTGTGTCCGTCCTGTTGCAGCTGTCGTGCCACATGCTTGACCAGGTGTACATGGGCGGGATGACCTATGTCGAAGAGTATGTTCATGCGTCCTGTGAGTATGAGTGGAAGTGTCCGTGTCGGAGTATGCCGACGGCAAGGCAGCCGATGGCGTAACGGATGGGGTGAAGTATGCGGAGGAAGCGTCCTTGTTCGACCTGCGTGCCTCCGAAGCGTTTCTTGAAGTCACGCACACCATAGCCGCCGTCGCCCGGTCGTCCTGCCCCCATAAAGTCGAAGCAGGTGAACCCCTGTTCGTGGCAGAAGCGCAGCGTGGCGCCATAGGCCACCGTTGAGGGATATAGCTGTCTGGCAGCGCTGCGGCTGCCTGCGGCAAACCACAGATGTGCCGTTCTGCCCACGGTGAGAGCCGTCAAGGTGCCGGCGACGATGGTGTCGGCCTCGTCTCTGACCAGCGTGTAGTGGAACAGCGGACTGTTGTGGCAGGCCTCAAAGAACGACAGGGGTGGCAAGGGTAGGTGTACGCGCTGGGTGTAGCAGTCGCGCAGCAGTCCGTAGAACTGGCGCACGTCGTCCAGAGTGGCTGTGTGGCAAATCTGCAAAGGCTGCCGAAGGGCTGTCTGTAGGTTGCGTCGCACACTGCGGTGGTAGTGGTCGCTGAAGTCGTCGGACAGGGTGAGCAGGAAGTTGTAGTGGGGCTTATAGCGATAGTGGCGGCTGGCAAAGAGCGCCGTGTGCTGCGAATAGTCGTTGAGGTTGCGGGTTTCTATGTAGATGGCACGACGACGCAGCTGACGGGCGCCGCTGTCGAGTAGTGCGCTCACGGCCTTGTCGGAGATGTCGCCGGCCAGCAGGGGGCCGCCGTTGACGATGGCGCGGCGGCTGAAGAAGCGGCGCAACGCACCGCCCTCGTGTTGGATGATGCCCACCATCACGCCTTTCAGCACACCCGCCTCGGTGACGCCGAGGGCAAAGGGTTCCCAGTTGTCGAGGGTCTCGATGAAATGGAGGAAGTCCCGCGACTGGAACACGGTGGCGGTGGCCGATTGGCGGTACAGCGCATCCCACTGGTCGGTAAACTCCTGAGGTATTTGCTCTTGGGTGAGGTCTATGCAGCCAACTTCGGGATTGTCGACAATGTTGCGGTAGCGGCATAGCAGCCGCTGTGCCACGCTGTCGTTGTCGAGTTGTTGCGAGAGGATGCGCTGTCGTCCTTCGGTGCAGCGTTGCCGCAGCAGCACGGTGGCTATGCTGTTGGCGATGGCTTCGGGACGGCGGGATGCGATGGCGCAGCCATCGATGCCGGTGATGCGCTGCCGCACGTCGCCCACGTCGACGCTGACGACAGGACAGTTGCAGGCCAGCGCCTCTTTGACCACCTGTGGCGACCCTTCGCTGCGCGAGGTGAGCAGCAGCAGGTCGACGGCACTGAACAGCAGCACCATCTGTTCACGACTGTAGCCGCGAGGCTCTATCAGGCGCACTTGTGGCAGATGTTGCAGCGCGGCACGTGCCAGAGCGACATCTTTGGCGGGGTCGGCGTAGTTGCCGGCAAAGAGCACGAGCGGCTGCTCCTCGGGCAGCAGCAGCTGGCGGCGTGCCGTCTGTCGGTCGCAGGGTTTGAACAGCACCGTGTCCACGCCGCAGGGCAGCACGGTGCTGTTGGGGCGACGGCTGCCCATCTTTTTCCGCAGCAGCTCGGTGACGAAGAGGCTGTGTGCCGACAGCCGGCAGGCCAGACGGCTCAGTGGCCGCAGCCGGCGGCAGTTGACATCGCTGCCATGGAAGGTGGTGACCACCGGCACCTGTCGCTGCAGGTTGGCCAGCAGGCCGCAGAGACCGTAATGGGCGTGGACGAGGTCGGGCTGAAAGGAGCGGATTTTATCCATCAGCGGGGCACGGTTGCGTAGGTAGCCGCGCAGCCCTTTGCCCTGCACCAGATAGTAGTCGCAGTCGACACCGGCGCGACGCAGCGCATCGACCTGTTCGGCGACGAAGGGTGCCACGGCACCGTTGTTGTAGCTGGTGACGACGAGCACTCTCATAACAGTCCGCGGCTTCCCACTTTGAAAAAGGCCCAGGCGACGGCCATGACGGGCACCACCCAGTACCAGATTTTGACGAAACGATAGTTGTGGGCGTCGAGCCCGGCCACCCCGTCGGCGGCGAAGAGCAGCAACAGCGGCAACCCGGGCAACAGGAAGCGTTCCGAGTTGGCGAAACCACTCATGGAGATGATGGTGAGGTAGGCTATCATGAAACTGCCCACCAACACCTTGTTGCGCCAGTCTTTGCGTTTGAAGAAGGCACTGAAAACCGACAACACCACGAAGCCGCCCAGCATGTTGCGTACGTAGTTGCCGCCGTGCATCACGTTCTGGTTGTACTGCTGCTCCACGTCGACCATGGTGGGGAACGGCAGCACAAACATCATGGGGGCCATCACGGTGCCGGTGGCATACTGCGCCCATTTGTTGCCACGCAGGGTCTGCTGTTCGCGCTTCACCTGCTGGTTCTCGTGACGACTGGTCCAGTAGCCTTCGGTCTCGGTGGCGATAGTGCCACCAGCCAGGATGGCCAGCGTCAGCGCTATCCATCCGCCCAGCACCAGTTTCCGGCTCCGCTGTACAATCTCGTTGCTGGTGAAGAGTACGGCGCTGACGAAGGCGAAGAGGGCGGTGGCGCCCAGCACGGTGCGGAAGGTGAAGAGGGCAAGTCCCAACAGCAGGGGAGCGGCGACCGACAGCACGGTGTAGTGTCGGCTGCGCAGCAGTGCGTCGGCACGCTCCAGAAAGGCGACGACAAGAAAAATCATCTCGGTCTCCTTCAGGTGTAGTCCGCAGTAGATGATGAGGTTGGGCATGCAGGCCGCCATCAGTCCTGTCAGCCGTCCGGTGCTCTCGCCCAGAGTGCGCGACGCCAGTCGATAGAGCAGCCAGCAGGTGGCGACACCGATCAATGCCTTGACCAGGCGCGCGACGAGGATGTTGGGACCGATGATGCGGTAGAGTGTCGAGAGATAGAGCAGATAGCCCGAGTCGGACAGCGTGGAGCGCGACGCGACGAGGTAGTCCCAGGTGTAGCGCCATGAGGTGGTGGCCAGCCAGGTGGCGTCGGCGTGGTATTCCCAGGCGTCGGCGGCTTCAAACTCAAAGGGGTGGCCTGTCTTGATTTGATAGAAGAAGTAGGAGAAGATAACCCAGGCGACACGCAACGCCAAGGCCAACGAGAGCATCACCCCCAGGTAGCCGCGGCTTTTCATGGTGTAGGTCTTGCGCGAGGTCCACGCCACGAGACCGAAGAAAGCTGTCACCCATACGATACCCATGGCGATGTATTCCACCGGCATGGCGTAACGGAAGAACAGTAGCGTCACGGCCGCCAGCGCGCCCAGATAGAGACCGATGGCTTTTAATGAAATCTGATGGGGCAGAAAGGGTATCATCGGTCTAACAGTCGTCGTTTGAGTTTGATGATACGGATGCGATTGTTTGTCCCGACACAGCGCAGCAGACGCTCTTTCCACGTGGGCTTTGTGTCGCCCCATGAATGTAGGTCGCGGTGCTCGCAGTAGGTGTTGTCGGTGCGCAGGTATTCGCCCGTCGTTTGGTGGGGCGAGAAGTAGTCGGTGGGGAAGAGGTGCAGGTCTCTGTAATCCTGCTCGCTGTTGTCTTGCCGCAGCCCGTTGGCGGCCATGACGGCGGTAAGGTGTTGCACGATGGTGGTGAGGTCCGGCGCGCCGTCGGCACGCAGGAAATGGCGACCTTCGTAGGCGGCGCACATCTCGTCGATCCAGCTGCCATGTGCCGTTGATGCGAGGACTCCCATGCCGACAGGATGACGCTTGCTGCCTTCGAATCCGGCAAAAGCGGTGTGGTGTAGCAGCGGTTCAAAGGAGCGGAAGACAAACATGTCGACATCCAGATAGAGTCCGCCGTATTGCTGCAGCGCCCACAGCCGCACGTAGTCGCTCACAAAGGCATATTTGCCTGCTTGGTAGGCCTCGCGGGTGTAGGGGACACTGTCGATATCAAAGGTCTCTTCGTTCCACAGGCGATAGTCCCAGTCGGGCATGTGGTGATGCCAGCTGGCAATACATTGCTGAGCCAGCGGCGGTAGCGGTTTTCGACCAAACCAGCAATAATGTAGAATCTTTGGTATCATTGAATATACAAAGATACGACATTATTCTCAATGTGGCAGCAGGTAGCCTTTGATGCCCGCCGCTGTCCGCAGCAGCAGCTCCCGTATTTGGAGTAGGGCGACAGGGGTGTTGTAGCGGCGCCGCCATGCTTTGGGCTGTCGCTGCCAGTCCACTTTGTCGAGCTCCTGTCGGGCGGCATCGCGGTAACGTCGTGAGAGATAATAGGGGTAGAGCCCATAGACGCGCAGGCTGTCGATAAGCTGTTTATAGCTTGTATTCTCCGTCGCGTGAGCCTCTATTTCCGGCAGGTTCCACAGCACATGGTGTGCGGGGTCGTGCAGCCGACGGATGGCACGGTGCCGCGGGTCGGCATCCTGGTTGTAATACACCAGCGCACGGTTGAGCAGCACAACCGTGTGCTTCTGGGCGATGCGCAGCCACAAGTCGAAGTCCTCGCCCAGTGTGAGTGCGCGACGGAAGCCACCCTGTTCGTCAAACACGTGACGCGGCACACAGGCGGCACCGGTGATGACGGGCATGCAAAGCGTCTGGGCATATACGGCGCAGTAGTCGATGGCGCCTTCGGCGAAGTCGGAGGCCACCCCGATGGGTGCCTGCCGTTGTCGTCCGTTTTTGACCAAGAGGTAGGCGGTGCTGTAGAGTCCCGCATCGGGATGCCGTGCAATGAGTCCCTGCATCGCCTCCAGATAGCCGTCGCACCACCAGTCGTCGGCATCCAGAAAACAGATATAGTCGCCTTGTGCGACGGCCACCCCGTTGTTGCGTGCCACGCTCACCCCACAGTTCTCTTGCCTGATCATCCGAATGTGGCTGTCGGAGAGCGTTGCAACCTGTTTGCCGCCATCGTCGGTCGACCCGTCGTCCACCACGATGAGCTCCCAGTCGACAAAGGTCTGCGCCAAGACGCTCTCCACGGCCTTGCGCACATAGGGGGCCTTGTTATAAAGCGGTATGATGACAGAGAAGAGTGGCATTTTGAATTCGGGAATTCGTTAATTCGTTAATTTGTAAATTTTTTTGATTGCGTTATTGTGGGATTGTATTTGGTCTTATTTGCCCAATTGGTCTAATTAGTCCAATTAGTCCTATTTGCCCTGCAGGGGCATGGGGGGAGTAGGCGAGAGCAGACGCAGCTCCAGACGGAAAAGGGCAGGACAGAGACGGATGAGGCTGTATTGCAGGCGGTGGCGCAGCTTGGTTCGCGACACACGACGGTAGCAGTCCCAGTCGACCCTGTCGGCGAGGTCGGCATCGTCCTTGCGGTTGCTGGAGGCGAAAGCGGCCTGGTAGTGGTGTGTGATGGCGCGGTAGACCACCTGTCGGTCGATGTCGTCTTTGTCGGCAAAGAAGGTGGCTAGCAGGTTGGCGGTGGTGATGAGGTTCTGCCAGTGTACAAGACTGCGGCTGGTCATGATGCTGTGCGCACGCACACGGTAGGAGTAGAGCGTGTGGTCGACGACGGCGACACGGCGGGCGTAGTAGCAGACGATGGGGGAGAAGAGGTTGTCTTCGTGGTAGATGCCCTCGCGGAAGAAGAGACCGTTGTGCAGCAGGAACGCGCGCCGATAGCAGCGCAGCACGACACACACGAAGGCAAAGCGGCGCGACTCCAGCGCGTGATGGCAGTAGTAGTCCCAGCCTGTCGTCGCCGCCTCGGCCACCATCGGGTCTGAGGCTTCGTATTGCTGTTCTTGGTTGAAGTAGCGCCGACCGCCGAAGCAGACCATGTCGTTGCCGTCGGTGTGACAGACCAGCGTCTGCAGGGTGTCGGCCTCCAGCCAGTCGTCGCTGTCGAGAAACAGGATGTAGTCGCCCTTCGCCGCCCGCAGTCCTGTGTTGCGTGCGCTGCCGATGCCGTGGTTCTCTTGGCGAATGATGCGGATGCGTGGCTCTTGCGCCGCATAACGTTGCAGGATGTCCGCGCTGCCGTCGGTCGACCCGTCGTCGACACAGACCACTTCGTAGTCGTCGTAGGACTGTCCGATGACCGAATCCAGACATTTGTCCAGATAGGTCTCGGTGTTGTAGATGGGTACGATGACGGAGAAGCGAGGCATGGGGATGTGGGAGTGCGTTAATGCGTTAGTGTGGGGCTACTTTATGTTAGGGTATTTGAGTCTTGGGAATGCGTGGGAGGTTGTAGCGGTTGGCACGGGTGCGGACGGCGCCGCCCCAGGCTTCGAAGGCGGCCGTGTAGCCGGCCTGGCGTGCGCATTCCATGACGGCAGCGTTGCGCTCGCCGTAGGGGTAGGAGAAGTAGCGTATGGGGATGTGCAGCCGTTCTTCCAGCTGTTGCCGCGACAGGGTGAGCTCTTCCATCACCTGTGCCTCGCTCAGCTGGCAGAGGTGGGGATGGCTGACGGTGTGTGCGCCGATGGTGCAGAGCGGGTCGCGACACACTGCGGCCAGCTTGTCCCAGCTCATCATGGGCGGCTGTTGTCGGTACCAGCCGATAGGGTGCGCGCCGCCGACGAAGTCGGTGGCGACAAACAGGGCAAAGGGTATCTGCCGTTGTCGGAAGAGGGGCAGCACCTGCTCCAAGGTCTCGCTACAGCCCTCGTCGAAGGTGACGGCTACCGTCCCTTTCTGTCGTTTGGCAGGCTGTTGCAGTTCGTGCATCAGCGTGTCCAGCGACACAAAGCGGCCGCCAGCGGCAAGATGCTGGTCGACCTGTTGCCGCAGCCATGCGGGTGTCACCTCCAGTGTGCGCTCGCCCGGCAGGTCGCTGCGGCTGTCGACGACACGGTGCAGCATCCATACCTCGGCAATGGCGGGATGGGTTATCTTGTACAGTTTACGTCGGATGCGTCGTAGTATCATAGGGAGCGGTGCAGTAGGCTTTTGATGAGGAATCGTATCTCGTAGTGCATCGTGGTGCGCCAGGCGCAGCCGCTGAGCAGATAGCGCAGATAGGCGCGGAGCGTATAGCCGTCGTGGAAGTAGCGTCGGATGATGTGGTGGTACAAGGCCTGCACCTCCTGATGTCGGCAGCGGCGGCGCAGCGCCGCTGCGTCGTAGTGCCGCTGTGTCCGGTTCAGTTCGACCATCCGGCGGCTGAAGCGTCGCATGGCGCGGTAGTCGGCGCGGCTGTCCACCTTGCCGGGGGCGTAACAGCGGAGGAAGTAGTCGACATCGCTGTCGCTGATGTCGGCGTTGAGTCGATGGAGCATGATGCGCCGCACGGCATCGGACTGTTGCTGCTGGCGGCTGTGTAGTGCTGTGCTGATCTGCTTCTCGTGCATGCGGTAGCGGAAGAGCACGCGCGGGATGTTGCAGGTACGGGTCACCTGCAGGCAGTCGGCCCAGAAGCGGTAGTCTTCGGCGGGGAAGGCGTCGCTGCGGTAGTGCAGTCCCTGGTCACGATACAGGCTGGTGCGGAAGGTGGGCACGGTGATGCTGCATTCGAAGAGCATGTTGACGGCCACCGACGGCGCGTCGGCGGGGAAACGTACCGTGTAGTGCTTGCTGCCGAACACCTCGCAGCCGCCACCGCAGACACCGATGTCGGGGTGGCTATCCAGAAAAGCCACCTCGGATTCCAGCCAGTCGGGTTCGGCGATGTCGTCGCCGTCCATGCGCGCCGTGTATTCCGTCTCGATGAGCGCCAGGCCGCTGTTGAGGTTGTCGGCCAGCCCCAGGTTGCTGTCGTGGCGCACACGACGGATGCGGGGGTCGTCGTATCGGCACACCCGTTCCCAGGTGCCGTCGGTCGACGCGTCGTCGACAACCAGCAGCACGAAGTCACGGTAGCGTTGCCGTAGCACGCTGTCGATGGCCTCGTCGATGTAGGGGGCCACATTGTAGGTGGGCATCAGAACGGTTACTCGTGGCATACGGTGCTTTGTTTCCAGTAGTTCTTGAGTCGGTAGACCAGATGGTAGGCGTAGAGGAGTGGGTGACGCGGCGCGATGCGTCGGCGCAGCTGTCGCTGCGTTTGCCGGTTGAAGTGCAGGTCGCGCCATTGTTTCATCCATTCGCGTCCCCAGTGACGGGCGTAGCGGTAGCCGGGCACATGGTATTGTTTTGCAATATATTCCAGCACGGCGATGCCTTCCAGCAAGGCGCCGCCTTCGGAGTAGACACGGAAAGAGGTGTTGCTGTCGTGCATACGATAGTTGCTGACCAGACGGCTCACCTCCAGAACGTCGGTCTGTGAGCAGAGCTGGGCGTAGAGCATCCAGTCGCCGCAGAGCCGCAGGGCACCGAGGACGTCCATGTCGGTGTGCTGCAGCAGCTCGCGACGCATGAGCGTCATGCTGACGTTGTAGATGACGTTGCCGTAGAGCAGCCGCCTGCGTGCGAAGTCGGCACCAGGGTAGGCCTGCTCGGTTCCCGTGACAGGTGTCGGCCATGCCTCCTGTCCGTCGCGCATACGCCGCGCCTGTCCGTAGACGATGCCGCACGACGGATGCCGGTGGGCGGCATCCAGGAGCGTGTCGAGCATGTCGGGATCCGCCCAGTCGTCACTCTCGGCAATCCACACCCATTCGCCCTGTGCCAGCGTCACCCCTTTGGCCCATTGGTGGAAAGGGGAGCCGCTGTTTGTTGTGTTGTAGACGATATGGGTCACATGGGGCTCTTCGCGGTAACGCTCCAGCACCGCCCGACTGTCGTCGGTGGAACAGTCGTCGAGCAGGATGAGCTCGAAGTCCTGAAAGCTTTGGTTCAGGATGCTGTCGATGCGCTGCTGCAGATAGGCGGCGTGGTTGTAGTTGGGTACGATGACAGAGACGGCAGACACGTGGAAGTTGTGGATTAAGAGAACTAAAAACGAAATATACCTTTTATCCAGGCGAAGGGGTGCAATAACGCGTGTCCCAGTCGGAACGACGGTGTTTTTCGGCAGTTGCGGTAACCGCTTTCGTAGTACTGTTGTAGATAGTCTTGCAGGTTGTCGGTGGCGTTGTAGACAAACGAGGCATACTGGCTGTTCAGTTGCAGCGGCCTGTCTGAAGCGACGAGGATGTTGTATAGCGACGCTATCGGGGTCATGTCCTCCGTGGTGATGTCGGCGACAGCCTTTTGTGGTGGCTGCTGCAACTGGACGGGGTAGAGCAGGGAGCCCCATAGCGGTGTCTGTCCGAAGAGGACGGCGTGGGAGAAATGACTCCTGACCAGTTCGACAAACTCTTCAGTGTACAGCTCGTGAACATGATAGGGGTTTTCGGTTTTTAGGGTGTCCGAATATAGCTGCTTGTTGGGGGAGGAGATGATCAGCGTGCCGTCCGCACGTAGCACCCGCTTGATTTCGGAGAGGAAGGTGGTCTGGTTTTCAAGATGTTCGATTGTCTCGAACGACACCACGATGTCCACGCTGTCGTCGTCCATCGGAATGGCACATCCGTCGCCTGTCAGATAGGTGAGGTTGTCGCGCTGGTGATGTGCCTGGGCGTAGTCGACGGCCTCCTGTGCGATGTCTACGCCGTAGGCATGCCAGGCGCTCTGTGCCAGCAGTGCGGTGCCGTAGCCTGTGCCGCAGGCGATGTCGAGCACGGTTTTGTCGTCGATGTTCAACAGCTGGCACGCCAGCAGGTAGCGACTCAAGTGCTCAGCCTTGATCGGACCTTCATCTTGCTCAGGTATGAATCGTTCTCCAGTGGATTCCATCAGGTGTTTTGCTGTTTGTTGGACTAATTAGACTAATTGGACTAATTGGACCTATTAGACCCATTGGACCCATTAGACCCATTGGACCCATTAGCCCCATTGTCCCCATCAGACCCATTGGACCCATTAGCCCCATTAGACCCATTGACCCCATATCGGGCGTACACGGGGGTACGCCCCTACAAATATTTCAATAACCAATAACCATTCATTTGCCTTAACTACTAAATTTAATTCAATAACCAATAACCCATAACCAATAACCTTTCATTTAACTACTAACTTTTCCGCTTTGCTCCATTCGACGACGGGGCGGATGAGTCCGGGCAGGTCGCTTTTGTATTGCGGATGGCGGGTCGGCGCCTCCATATCGTCGAGCAGCGCGAGCTGTATGAGCGGTTCGGAGTGGTATATCACTTCAAATGGATTGTAACGCATAAATGCAAAGGAGAGCGTGTAGTGGCCGGCCTGCAGGATGTTGCCGGGTAGCCACAGCGTGGTTTGGTAGGTGCCTTTCCCGACGATGCCGGCCTGCGGCTCGTTGTTGTCGTGGGTGGTGAAGAGGTGCAGACCTGTGGCGTCGTACAGGTTGGCGCCGTGGGTAAAGGCAGGGATGTCCTGTAGTACCTCGTATTCGACGCGGAGGCCGATGCGCTGGCTGATGAGGCCGTAGCTGACCGTGTGGCCGTCGGTGTCGACAAAGTACATCCGTCGTATCTTTATCTCGGAATTGCCGGGGGCTTCCTCTCCATTAAAGCAGCGGTCGGCCGGCTTCTCGTGTTGTCCCGACAGATAGGTGTCGATGACTTCGGCTGCGGTGCCCGAGCACTGTAGTTCGCCGTTCTCCAGCAAGATGCCGGTGCGACAGAGGTTGCGGACGGCCGCCATGTTGTGGCTCACGAAGAGCACGGTGCGACCTTCGCCTCGGTTCACCTCCTGCATCTTGCCGATGGCTTTCTTCTGGAATTCGGCGTCGCCAACGGCCAGCACCTCGTCGACAACCAATATCTCGGGGTCGAGGTGGGCGGCGACAGAGAATCCCAGCCGCACCAGCATGCCGCTGCTGTAGCGTTTGACGGGGGTGTCGATATAACGCTCGCAGCCGCTGAAGTCGACGATGGCATCCATCTTGCGTCGGATCTCCGCCTTGCTCATGCCCAAGATGGCGCCGTTGAGGTAGATATTGTCGCGACCGGTCAGCTCGGGGTGGAATCCGGTGCCCACCTCCAGCAGCGACCCAATGCGGCCACGGGCACGGATGGTGCCTGTGGTGGGGGAGGTGATGCGCGACAGTATCTTGAGCAGGGTGCTCTTGCCGGCGCCGTTCTTGCCGATGATGCCCACCACGTCGCCGGTCGCTACGTTAAAGCTGATGTCGTGCAGCGCTCGCACGATGTTGCTGATGCCTTTGCTGCTGCGATCGTTGGTCTCGCCAATCTGCAGCCAGGGGTCCTCGCGACGGCGCACACGCATCGTCCACCACCGCTGCAGATCCTGCCGTAGCGTGCCGGTAGAGATCGTGCCCAGCCGATACAACTTACTGATATGTTCAAATTCAACCGCGTTCTGCATAATGCGTTGGGACATTTCGTGTCACACGAACTCCTTTTGCAAAGTTACGCAGAAAAAAGAGAATAGGGATGCGTAAAAGCGTAAATGTGTCTGCTCAGTGTTTGTGTGTCAGGTTGCGGGGCTGACGCAGGTGGCCGACGAGGCCACGCAGCAGGATGGCGATTTCGGGGTCGCGGTAGACCAGCCGCCGCTTCCAGCGGTTGGCGCGGTAGCGGCGCCATTTCCACACCGTGCGCGACAGTCCGGCTTTGGGGTGCGACGGCTGCGCAAACTCGCCGTGGAGCATGTCGTGGCATACGCGCTCCGCCAGCGTCGGTACGATGTCGATGTCGAGTTGGGCGATGGGGGCGACATGCAGCTGTTCGTTGACGATACGCTGCAGGGCGGCTACAAACGGCGCCATGCCGAACCGCCGCGTCTGTCGTGCCACCTCGTCCCAGTCCACCTCGTCGCGGTGCTTACGGACAAACATCGCCCAGTCGCAGAGGCTCTTCACGGTGGCGTGGCTGGCGGCAAAATGGCTGGCGGTATGTCGCAGCAGGTAGAGTGCGTCGAACGTCGCCGAAGGCACATGACGCAGCAGCAACGTTTCGTAGTCGCTGTTCGACGGCACATGCCAGTTGTGGGCAAAGGAACAGTGGTTCTCCACCGTGACACCTTGGAAGGTGTAGGTGCTGTGGTGTGGGTCGTCGGTGTTGACCGTCAGTCCTAACGTCTGTCGCACCACCTCGTCGGCTTCACGCTGTTTCCCGGGATGAAAGACATCGATGTCGTCGTATTCCCGCAGCTCGGGGTGAGGGTAGCAGGCGGCCAGCCGCGGCCCTTTCAGCACCACGGTGTCGATGTCGTGCTGCTGCAGGAGTGTTACCAGCTCGTGTGCCACACGGTTTTTGTGGAGCGCTTTCTGCGTCACGATGTCTTGGCTGGCCACCCACGGCAGCCACAGCTTGCGTGGCGGCTGCTGCTCGCGGGGCAACTGCGCAACGGCGTGGCTGCACAGCGCCGACACTCGGTTGAAGCGTGCCAGCGCGATAAGCTGGCGCCAGTCGTCGTCCGTCAGTCCCGCCAGTGCGGAGCCGTCGCACGGCGTGTCAGTCAGCGCGCTGCGCAACAATATCCATATGGCAGATGATGATTTCAACGTTCAATGCGATTAAAAGCTTTGTGCCTCCCGCCTTCGGCGTGATCTATAAAACTTTTAGGACTAATTGGACCTATTAGACTAATTAGACTAATTGGACTAATTGACCCCATTGGTCCTATTGGTCCCATTGGACTAATTGGACTAATTAGCCCCATTAGTCCTATTGGTCCCATTGGCCCCATTGGCCCCATTGGACTAATTGGTCCCATATCGGGCGTACACGGGGGTACGCCCCTACAAATATTACCATAACCAATAACCCCTAACCAATAACCATTCATTTAACTACTAATTTCAATAACCCCTAACCAATAACCATTAAAATCCCATCACACATGATCCATAAAATTGCGCTGCACTTTGTTGAAGGTTACCAGTGCCAGCATCAGCAGCACGACCATGACGCCAAAGCTGTAGGCCAGACCCCACCAGCTGAGTTCTCCCACGCCCAGCATGCCGTAGCGGAAGGCTTCGACGATGCTGGTCACGGGGTTGAGCATCATCACGGTATGCAGCCGGCTGTTGGTGATTGTGCTGAGCGGGTAGATGACGGGTGTGGCGTACATCCACAGTCCGACCAGGAAGGTGAGCATCACCTGCAGGTCGCGGTATTTGGTGGTGAGACTGGAGAACAGCATGCTGAAGGCCAGCGAGTGGCCCGCCAGCATGACGATAAGCAGCGGCAGTAGCAACAGGTAGCCGTTGGTGTGGATGGCGCCAGGCATCAGCCATAGCTGGTAGATGGCGTAGACCACCAGCAGGAGGCCCAGCTGGATGGCCAGTCGCAGCAGATGGCTGATGACGATGGAGAGCGGCATCACGATGCGGGGGAAGTAGACCTTGCCGAAGATGGCGGCGTTGTCGACAAAGGTGTTGGCGTTCTTGGTCAGGCTGTCGGCGAAGTAGTTCCACAGTGCGATACCCGAGAGATAGAACAGCGGCTGCGGCAGCCCGTCGGTCGAGATGCCGGCGATGCCGCCGAACACCACCATGTAGATAACGGTGGTGAGGAGGGGCTGGATGACGAACCACAGCACACCCAGCAGCGTCTGTTTGTACTGTGTGGTGATGGCGCGCCGCACCAGTAGCATGCAAAGGTCGCGGTACTGCCACACCTCGCGCAGATTCAGCCGCAGCAGTCTATTGTTGGGTGTTATAACAGTGCTCCAAGCCGGTTCCATTTCTCTTAATGTGTTAATGTGGGAATGTGTTATTGCGTTAGTGTTGGCTAATCATGTTTCACTGTTCGCTAATGTTGGAACGATTACTTTTTAGCTTTTAGTTTTTACTTTTTACTTATTCAATAACCTTTCACCTTTTCAAGCCGATCTTCTCCTCCGGAAGACAATGTTACCCACGATGCGCCAGAAGTAGTGCCAGTCGGTGCGCAGCGGATGTTGGGCATAGGCTTCGAGGTATTGGCGTTCGCTCTCTTGTACTGAGTCCAGATTGTTGGCGTTGATGGGCTGTGCGTACAGGGGTGGCAGCAATCCCGGCTTGTACTGTGTGCGTAGCCGCTGCATCTCGGGACTGTAGAGGCGGAAGAAAGACTCCGACAGCGGACGTACCCCCACCAGTTTGATGTCGCCGCGCAGCAGGTTGAAAAGCATGGGCCACTCGTCAATCCAGTGCTTGCGCAGCCAGTGGCCGACGAAGGTCACGCGGTAGTCGTGCTGTATCTTCCCCTTTTTCGTCAGGTGGTGCCGGCTGTAGAGATCGGCCTGCAGAAACTCGCTGTAGGCGTGCATGGTGCGTATCTTGTATATGCGTACTTGCTTGCCGCCTTTGCCAATGCGTGGCAGTCCGATGAATGCCCCGATATGCGGCGGTTCCAGGATGGGGTCGCCGATGCGGGTGGCGCACAGTGCCAATGTGTTGCCGTGGACATGCTGGTAGGTGATGTCGAATCCGGCATGACGAAGCCGCCCCAGTATCTCCACACGGCTCATGGATCGATGGTGTTCGCCCGTCACGAGGCGATAGAGGCCGCGACTGATCCACAGCTTGGCTGCCACATGATGCCACAAGTGGTGTATCGCCACTGCGATGTTGCGGATGCCCCACGGCCACCTTTGGCGCAGCTGTTGCCGTTTGACGGCTGCCGGGGTGGCCACACAGCAGAGGGTGCCGCCGTCGGTGAGACGGCTGTTGCATCGGTTCAGCAGGTCGTCCAGTGGCGCGATGGTGTCCAATGGACGGCCGATGACCAAAAAAGAGACACTCCCTGCATCGGTGTTGGACGATGCAAGGAGTGTTTTTTCGTTGTCGTGTTGCAGCTGTAGTCCGCGCTCCTGTTGTGCGGCCAGCCATGAGTGTAAATCCTCTTGCGGCAACTTCTGGAAAGTCTCAATGCAGGACGCTTTCTTGCTGTTGTCGTTTCCTACGAGGATGGGTATGGTGTGGCGCGACAATGTTGGACGGTACTTTACTGTTCGTTGCGGGCTGCAAATAACAGTTCCATCATCTTGATGGCCGAGGTGCTGACGGGCGTGCCAGGTCCGAAGATGGCGGCGACACCGGCTTTGAACAGGAAGTCGTAGTCCTGCGGCGGGATAACGCCGCCAGCCACCACCATGATGTCTTCGCGTCCCAGTTTCTTCAACTCCTCGATAACCTGCGGCAGCAGCGTCTTGTGGCCGGCTGCCAGCGAGCTGGCACCGAAGATGTGGACATCGTTCTCCACAGCCTGCTTGGCTGCCTCGGCGGGTGTCTGGAACAGCGGACCCATATCTACGTCGAAGCCCATGTCGGCATAGCCCGTGGCTACCACCTTGGCGCCGCGGTCGTGGCCGTCCTGGCCCATCTTGGCCACCATGATACGGGGACGGCGGCCCTCCAATTTGGCAAACTTATCGGTGAGCTCCAGGGCTTTCTTGAAGTCGTCGCTCTCTTTGGTCTGTGAACTGTACACGTTGCTGATGAGGTTGATTTTTGCTTTGTAACGGCCATACACCTTCTCCAGTGCATAGCTGATCTCGCCCAGCGAGGCGCGTTTGCGGGCAGCGTCGATGCTCAGGTCGAGCAGGTTGCCCTTGCCGGTCTTGGCGCATTCGGTCAGCGCATCCAGTGCGGCCTGCACGGCGTCGTTGTCGCGCTCGGCGCGCAGCTTGGCCAGACGCTCGATCTGCGCCTTGCGCACGGCGGTGTTGTCCACCTCCAGAGTGTCGATGGGATCCTCGTGGTCCAGACGGTACTTGTTGATGCCGACAATGGTGTCCACATTGCTGTCGATGCGGCTCTGTTTGCGTGCCGAGGCCTCCTCGATACGCATCTTGGGCACGCCGCTCTCGATGGCTTTGGCCATGCCGCCCAGTTTCTCCACCTCCTGGATGTGTGCCCAGGCGCGGTGTGCCAGCTCGTGGGTCAGGCTTTCCACATAGTAGCTGCCAGCCCAGGGGTCGACCACACGGCAGATGTTGGTCTCTTCCTGGATGTATATCTGTGTGTTACGGGCAATACGGGCGCTGAAGTCCGTCGGCAGAGCGATGGCCTCGTCGAGGGCGTTGGTGTGCAGCGACTGGGTGTGACCCAGGGCGGCGCCCATAGCTTCGATACAGGTACGTGCCACGTTGTTGAAGGGATCCTGCTCGGTAAGGCTCCATCCGCTGGTCTGGCTGTGGGTACGCAGGGCGAGCGATTTGGGGTTCTTGGGGTTGAACTGGCTCACAATCTTTGCCCACAGCATACGGGCGGCGCGCATCTTGGCAATCTCCATGAAGTGGTTCATGCCCACGCCCCAGAAGAAGCTCAGACGCGGCGCAAAGTCATCGACACTCATGCCTGCCTTCACACCGGCACGCAGATACTCTAGACCGTCGGCCAGCGTGTAGGCCAGCTCGATGTCGGCGGTGGCACCGGCCTCCTGCATGTGGTAGCCCGAAATGGAAATGCTGTTGAACTTGGGCATGTGCTTCGAGGTGTACTCAAAGATGTCGGCGATAATCTTCATCGACGGCAGGGGAGGATAGATATAGGTGTTGCGCACCATGAACTCCTTGAGGATGTCGTTCTGGATGGTGCCCTGCAGCTGATCCTGGCTCACGCCTTGCTCTTCGGCGGCGATGATATAGAATGCCAGAATGGGCAGCACGGCGCCGTTCATGGTCATGGAGACGGACATCTTGCCCAGGTCAATCTGATCGAAGAGAATCTTCATATCGAGGATGCTGTCGATGGCGACCCCGGCCTTGCCCACGTCGCCCACCACACGTTCGTGATCCGAGTCGTAGCCACGGTGCGTGGCAAGGTCGAAGGCGCAGCTCAGACCTTTCTGACCGGCGGCGATATTGCGGCGGTAGAAAGCGTTACTCTCTTCGGCGGTCGAGAAACCGGCATACTGACGGATGGTCCAGGGGCGCATCACATACATCGTCGAGTAGGGACCGCGCAAGAACGGGGCGATGCCGGCGGCATAGTTCAGATGCTCCATGCCTTCCAGGTCCTTTTTGCCGTAGACGGGCTTCACGTCAATCTGTTCGGGCGTCTTCCAATTCTTCTCAATGTGGTTCTCTTTTTCCCATTGTTCGAAGGATTCCTGTCCCTGCGACGTACTCTTGATGTCGACTTTCGAAAAATCAGGTCTCATTATCAGTGTTTTAATGTTTTTTCATGAGAGGGTTTATCTTGCAAATGTAATCATTTTTATTGTATTGGAAAAGCCGTTGAGAAAATTAAATAGGTTGATTGTGTCTAATTACAACGAAAGAGGACATCCCCAACGGGATGTCCTCTTTCAACTTGCTATGCTTGGGCGTTTACTCCTCATCCGTTGTTTCGGATTGCAAATCCGAAACAACGGATTTGCCCTAATGATTGTTTCATGTTTACCTTCCGTTGATTTGGGCGAGACGGTTTCATATTTTGTATTATTAAATAGAACTCAATTCTAACGGTTAATAATAATTGAGACACTAACTTGTCATTTACGGCTGTCACATTCCTTTATTGCCCTCTTTAAAAGTGCTACATTGAAATCGTAAGCATCTTTATGATCTTCTGTTCTTAGAACAAAGCTGCAAACAAATTTTAAGTGCCATATATCAGGGTTTATAATTACCACATTGGATGAATAGAATCTGTTCCAAACTATTTCATCTAAGTCATAGCCTATTCTTACACTTGCGATATATGAAGTGTCTTTTTTTAAGTGTGTTGTGTCATCAATAAGCAGATGTCCTATATTTAAAAACCAATCGGCATCCACTAAATCGTCACCAATATTCACAAGAAGAACGGAGTCAACCTTAATTCGGATTATCATTTGTCGAAGTCCTCCTCTCGAACGGTACAATGAGTCGTTTGCAAAAATTAATTCTTGACTATAACACGAACATGTGTCCAGCGCATGAAAAGAAATGAGTGCGGAGGTGCTACCGTTTATGACAATGGCATCCCTTTCACACTGAGGAATCAACTCTGTTTCAGAAAGAAAACTCCTATGTTGTTTGTAGGATTCTCGGAATGTGTTGTTGCTCGAAAAAGGAAGCAGATTTTTTCCATTATTCAAATAATCTACTTCTTGTGATTTGCCAGAAAACACACTGTACACTAACACAAGAAATATGAATAATCTTTTCATGTGCTGCCTATGGAGATTGGTATCTGCAAGTCCGGTTTTCCGTTGTTTCGGATTGCAAATCCGAAACAACGGAAACCTTTACCTAATTGCCGATGTCTTTATTATTAGAAGTCCCAATACTAATTATGGGATAAGACCCTATTGTTGGATCAACAATATCATCAAGTATTTTCCTGACAGGCATTATACTTCTATCTATTTCAGCATAATAGTACAAAAGGATATTCCCTTTCTCGTCTGTAAGGTTTCCCAAATCATCCACAAAAAACTGATTCTTTTCATAATTCTCAAATAATTCTGGTGGAACAATAGGTGTCCTCATTAGTTTTACATGTAAATTATCCGCAAATCCATAATATTCAATAAGCTGCAACCCGCTCTCACATTCAATAACACTAATGTGATTGGGTTGGTTGTATAATTGAACGAAATCCAGTTTCCGTATCATTGTCTTTTCTAAATATGGAAAATCATTGGTAATTCTAACCGTATCAGATAATACCATATTCTGCGAATCCTGATATGCTACGATTACTGAATCGGTATTAACAACAAACAAATATCTAGAAGAGTCTAATATTGGCCAATATACATATATACTAAGAAAACCTGAAGAAAATGATAATGAATCAAAGGAAATATTCCACTGTGAATTAGGTATAGTCCTAAATGTCATTTTCCTAGAATGCTTATCGTATTCATACTTACCGAAAGAGTATCGTGAAACCCTCCCTGTATGATTTGAGTACGAATACGATAAAAAGGAAGAGTCAGAATAACAGACAATCTTATTGTAACCAAAACGATCCATTCTGATGTATTCTACAGAATCCACTGCTAACAGTTGAGAATACACTTCATTGGACATTACCATAATCAATGCTAACATCAATAATTTACGGTAGTTGTCTGCGTCCAAAAAATGTTTTATTATCATATCTAAAGATTTGAGGATTTCCGTTGTTTCGGATTTGCAATCCGAAACAACGGGTGTCGTAGATCCAGCGGCTCTCCACGCTGTCGCCATCGAGTTCCTTTATTTGGTATCTGCAAGTCCGGTTTTCACCTGCAAAGGTAAGAAACTGTTTTGGATTTATCAAGTGTTCCAGCCTGATTGGGTGTTGTTTGGGCTGTGTCTAATTACAACGAAAGAGGACATCCCGTTGGGGATGTCCTCTTTCAATTTGCTACGCTTGGGCGTTTACGCCTCAGCGTTTTTCTCGATGGCGAGTTTGCCTCTGTAGTAGCCGCACTCGGGGCATACATGGTGATACATCACCTGGGCGCCGCAGTTGCTGCAAGTGGTCAGCTGCGCCGACTCCAGACTGTCGTGAGTTCTTCTCTTCGCCGTACGGGTCTGTGAGAATCTGTGTTTTGGATGTGGCATAGTTTATTGTTTTTTTATTTGTTATTTTTCTTCTTTTAAGTTCAGCAGTGCCGCCCATCGGGGATCCACTGCCTGTTGTTCTACCTGTGCGTCTGACTGTTGGCGATCCAATCGTTGCAACATGTCGGGGTCGCAGTCGGCCTCATCGTGCGCATGACACATCGGCATCGCCATCACCACGTATTCATACATCCACTGCGCCAAGTCGATTTGGAAGGTCTGCTCGGGGACGATTGTCATTTCTTCGTCTTCCTCGGGGGCATCGTCACTCAGCTTCACACACATGATCCGTTCCCCTTCGACCGGAACCACCATCGGTCCCAAGCATCTGTCGCATATGGTAGCCATCGTTCCGTGGAAGGAAAAATGGAACACCAGCATGCGCTCTTTCTTCTCCAAAACGACCTCAAACTCCACAGTTCCCTGTCTCACTTCCTCGTTTTCGAATGCCTCGAAAAACGTGTCATCCAACGTGTAGTGGTAGGTGTATGTGCCTGTTTTTAAACCACTAAACTGTACGACTGTGTCGTTTGTTTGCATCGTATCTCGCACACTTTGAGTTTGCAAAGATACTACTTTTTTTGGAAATGAAAAATAGAATTAATACTTTAATCTTTATCTTTTCTTACTGCTTCACTATTTCTCCGTAGAGATCGTTCTCCATTGCCTTGGTGATGCGAACTTTATAGTAGCGACCGATGCGAAGGCTCCGTTGGGGTAGTTTGTTCCGGTCGATGAGCACTTCGTCGTCGATTTCGGGACTGTCGTATTCGGTGCGGCCGATATAGAAGTCGCCTTCGCGACGGTCAATGAGTACGGCGAGTGTTCGTCCGACGAGGGCTTCGTTGCGTTCCTGCGAGACCTGCTCCTGTACCGCCATCAGTTCGCTGACACGACGCTGTTTTTCTTCGTCGTCGACCGGGTCGCCCAGCGGCTCGGCGGGCGTGCCCTCTTCGGGCGAGTAGGCGAAGCAGCCCATGCGGTCGAAGCGTGCCTCGCGAACAAAGTCCTTCAGCTCCTCGAATTCCTTCCGGCTTTCGCCAGGGAACCCGACAATGAGGGTGGTGCGCAGGCAGACGTCGGGCAGCAGTTGGCGTATCTGTCGGATGAGCGCCAGCGTCCCCTTACGGTCGATGCCACGACGCATGGAGCGCAGCAGCCGACTGTTGATGTGCTGCAATGGGATGTCGATGTATTTGCAGATATTGTCGTGCCGACGCATTACCTCCAGCACCTCCATCGGGAAGTCGGCAGGGTAGGTGTAGTGCAGCCGTATCCAGCGGGCGCCACTCTCGGTGGCGAGCCGTTCCAGCAATTCCGCCAACCGCCGCTTGCCGTAGAGGTCGAGACCGTAGTAGGTGGTGTCCTGGGCGATGATGAGGAGTTCCCGCACACCGTTGGCGACCAGCTGTTTGGCTTCATCCACCAAGACTTCGATAGGACGCGATATGTAGGCGCCGCGGATGAGTGGTATGGCGCAATAGGCGCAGCTGCGGTTGCAGCCTTCGGCAATCTTCAGGTAGGCGTAGTGGCTTGGGGTGGAGAGGCAGCGGGAGAATGCTTGAATGCGTGAATGTGTGAATGCGTTAGTCGATTCACTTACGCATTGAACAATTTCTTTCCATTGGTGGACGCCGTACCAGTTGTCGACTTCGGGCATCTCGTTGCTCAGCTCGTCGCGGTAGCGCTGCACCAGACAGCCGACGGCGATGAGGCGCCGCTGGCGTCCGTCGTGGCGGTGGTTGCGGTTGAAACGTTTCTTGGCTTCGATTTGCGCTAACAGCGTGTCGATGGATTCCTGCTTGGCGTCGCAGATGAAGCCGCAGGTGTTGACGATGACCACATCGCAGTCGTTGACGTTGCGGTCGAAATAGACGGCATGCTGTTGCCGCAGCAGGTCACCTGCCACATTCTCCGAGTCGACGGTGTTTTTCGAGCAGCCCAGGGTGATGATGTTGACTTTCATTCGTTGTCGAAGAGGCTGGCGACGAAGGTGTCGGGGTTGAAGATTTGCAGGTCGGTCATCTGTTCGCCCAGTCCGATGTAGCGGACAGGTATCTGGAACTGGTCGCTGATGCCGATGATGACGCCGCCCTTGGCGGTGCCGTCGAGCTTGGTGAGCGCCAGTGCGTTGACTTGTGTGGCGGCAGTGAACTGACGGGTCTGTTCGATGGCGTTCTGGCCGGTGGTGGCGTCGAGTACCAGCAGCACTTCCTGCGGCGCGTCGGGCAGCAGCTTCTGCATCACTTTGCGGATTTTGCCCAGCTCGTTCATCAGTCCCACCTTGTTGTGCAGACGTCCGGCAGTGTCGATGATGACCACGTCGATGTCTTTTGCGATGGCCGACTGCAAGGTGTCGTAGGCCACAGAGGCCGGGTCGGCATTCATGCCCTGCTGCACGATGGGCACGTCCACCCGCTCGGCCCACATGGTGAGTTGTTCGACGGCGGCGGCACGGAAGGTGTCGGCGGCACCCAGCATCACTTTTTTGCCCGCCTGTTTGTATTGGTAGGCCAGCTTGGCGATGGTGGTGGTCTTGCCCACACCATTCACGCCAACCACAAGGATGACGTAGGGATGGGCGTTCAGCGGGGCGTCGAATCCTGTGGACAGTCTGTTGGATTGCTGGCGCAGCAACTGCGCAATCTCGGCACGGAGGATGGAGTGGAGCTCAGAGGTGCTGATATATTTGTCGCGTTTGATGCGCTCCTGCAGCTTCTCGATGATTTTGAGCGAGGTCTCGACACCTACATCGGAGGTGATGAGCGTCTCCTCAAGGCGGTCCAGCACCTCGTCGTCGACCGTGGAGTGGCCGATAATGGTGCGGGTCAGTTTGGCCAGGAAACTTTCTTTGGTGCGCGCGATGCCTTTCTGCAGCACGTCTTGTTGTTTGTTGCGTGAAAACAGTCCCATGGTCACCTCCCTATTTTTTATCAATGTTAAGTGTTCGATTCATGGTGGGCCGTATCTCTTTGTCGAAGATGGCACGGTAGCGGTCGAAGGAATAGCGCTCGTTGTCGCCGGAGGCGAGATACCAGAGAATCATGATGAACTCGTCGGCCGTATGATAGCCTTGCACAATGGTCAGGGGCGACTGGTCGCTTTTGAAGAATGCGAAGGAGGGGAATCCTATCTGTTTTCCCAGCACCGATTTGGCGAACATGTGCACGCTGGGACGGCTGCCCGGAGGGGTGGGCGTGGAGGTGTATTTGACCCCCTGCCACATGAAGGAGGAGGTGCCCTCGGCGTCGAACTTGATGGGGGTGTAGTATTGGTTGAGAATCTTCACCACGGTGGGGTTGGTGAAGGTCTCGCGGTCCATCTTCTTGCAGTAGCCGCACCAGCTGGTGAAAAAGTCCACCATGTAGAGCTTCTTGCTATTCTGTGGCGCTTTTTCAATTTGAGTCCAGTTGACCTGCTGTGCTCCGGCGGTGCCAAGCAGTCCCAGCAGGACGCTCATGAGGAGCAGTTGTTTGAAACGTTGCATAATAGATTGCGTTATTGTGTTAATGCGTTATTGCGTTAGCTTTTAGTTTTTACTTTCCTCACCATTCGTATTTCCATTCGCTGTCGGGGTCCTCCAGGAGTGGGTCGTAGGTCTCTTCGCGTTCCTCGCGGTCGCGCAAGCGGAACAGACGTCCCAGCCAGTCGTCTTTCTTGGAGCGGGTCTGGCTGGCTTTGTGCTTGTCTTCCTCGATGATTTGTTCGATATGCTTGACGTAGTTCTGGACGTAGTTGAACTGCGTGTTTTCGTCTTTGTGGATTTTGGCGCCGGTGTAGTAGTGTTGGATGATTTTGTTGTAGGGTATGCCCAGCCGTACCATGCGGATGGCGCCCTCCTGGCTGAGTCCCACGCCGTGTCCGTAGCCGTGGCCGTGCAGCGTCACGCGGTGGTGTACGCTGTCGTAGTCGACGGAGAAAAAGGTCGATTTGAGTTTGAGGTCCACACGGATGCGCGTCAGCGGCACCTGTAGCAGGTGTTTCAACCGATGTGGCTGCTGGAAGGTGAGCAGCGTGCGACGGACAGCCCAGTCGGAGGTGTTGAGTCGGTGGGTTTGGGAAAAATAGCTGAGCCACTGCTCTTCGGTGAAGCTCTTCTCCCAGTCGCTCTGGCGCATCCGATAGGAGAAGGTGTCGGGCACAGCGCGCAGGTAGGGCAGTGCCGTGCGCCACACATCTTCCGAGTTGGCGGTCTCGCCGCCCGAATTGGAGTGGAAGGGAGTCTCAATGAGGTTGCCGTCTTTGTCGACGATGGTCTCGCCGGTGCTGGCGATGGTGCCGAGCATGATGTCGGGACGCACGCAGCGGTTGTGGTAGGCCTGACAGTGCACGTGGTCGCAGAAATTGTAGCCGTCGGCCTTGTGCTTGTTGATGTTGCGCAACGCCCAGGTACGCGAGATGATGGCCTGCACACGGAATATCTCGCTCGATTCGCCGTAGATTTCCGACTGGGCTACGCCGGCTAGATAGGTCTCGAACTCCACGTCGTTGATAATCAGCAGCCCTTTCCCCTTGGCTGCGGATATCTCGAGGTTCCCTTCATAGGAGCGGGGTGCTGTGCCGCGCGGGTTGAGGCAGAGGATGCATGCCGTGTCGGTGGCTTCCAGCCGCACCAGTTGGTGGGTGCCGTAATCGACGTTGCCGACGATGACAGACACCGTTTTCCCTTGCCGTTTTATGTCGATGGCGGTGCCTTCTGTGAGCGTGGAGTCCAGCAGCGTGTCGTCGGCATAGAGTCGGTATGCCCCCAGGTCGAAAGAGACCGTCATCTGTTCGATGGTTGCCGCCGAAAAGATGCGCACCCTGACGTGGTTGGGCTGTGCCGCTGCGGTGGCAACGAGGGCAAGGAGTAGTATGAAGAGGAACCGACGCATGGGGAGTATAGGAGGTGGTAGGGTTGCTTATTGGTGTTGGATGGTTTGGATGATATCTTCGGCCACACGGTTGGAGGCACCGCCGCCACCCAGCATTTCACGCACCATGGCGTAGCCCTCCAGCATCGCGTCGCGCTTGGGGTTGTCGATATAGATGGCCTCCAGCTCGCGGTCGAGGTTCTGGTCGGTCATGTCGTTTTGGATGAGCTCGGTGACGATACGTTGGTCGGCGATGAGGTTGACCAGCGAGATGAAGCGCACCCGTCGGCTCACCACCATGCGGGCGATGGCGACGGAGATGGGGTTGGCACGGTAGCAGACCACCTGCGGCACGCCGAAGAGAGCTGTCTCCAGGGTGGCGGTGCCGGAGCAGACAATGGCGGCAGCGCTGTGGGCCAGCAGCCAATAGGTCTTGTCGTAGACCACCGTGAGGTTGTCGGGACGGGACTGCAGCAATTCATCGTAGATGGGAGAACCCAGCAGCGACATGCCGGCCACCACGAAATGATAGTCCGTGTGGCGGCGAGCCACTTCCATCAACTGGGGCAGCACCTTGCGCAGCTCCTGCCGACGGCTGCCAGGGAGCAGCGCTACTGTTTTGTCGACGCTCCAGGGGAATGGCGACGCCGCTGACTTGTTGCTGCGAAACTGATTCACGGCATCCAGAAGCGGGTGTCCCACATAGCGTGCCGGTGCGAAGTGGTTGTCGGCATAGAATTTTTCTTCAAAGGGCAGGATGCAGTAGAGGCGATCCAAAATCTTGCGCATCTTTTTGATGCGTCCCTTCTTCCAGGCCCACAGCTGCGGCGAGATGTAGTGGAAGTTGCGCAGCCCGTGTTGGTGGGCGTAACGTGCTATCTTGAGGTTGAATCCCGGGTAGTCGACATAGATGATGGCATCGGGCTGGAAGGCGAGGAGGTCGCTCTTGCACATCCGCATGTTGTGCAGAATGGTTTTCAGGTGGGTGACCACCTCCAGAAAGCCCATGTAGGCCAGCGTGCTGATGTGTCGTACCTGTACGGCATGGAGGCCGGCCTCGCGGCAGGCTTCCGCCATCTGGTCGCCACCCCAGTAGCGGATTTCCGCTGCCGGGTCGCGCTGCGCCAGGGCACGTATAAGATTGGCCCCATGCAGGTCGCCCGATGCTTCGCCGGCTATGATGTAGTATTTCATGCGTTTTTCAGGTATACGATGATGAAGAGGAGGAAGGTGGCGAAGAGGGTCACGATGGCCCCTTTGGTGGCGTTGGGCAGCTGTTGCCGTTTGGCCATGCTGCGCAGCAGCAATGCCGGTGGAAGGAAGGCCAATGCCAGCCAGCGCAGATTTTCAATCAAGGGCAGGCCGACAATACTGAGTACCACCCACCAGAGCAGCACCACGGGCAGCTCGGTGGCCACGACGGCCACGATGCCGGTCTCCCAGCGGTCTTGTCGAAAGTGTGAGGGGATCTTCATGGCGTGCGGTTTATTGGGCAAAAGAGGAGGGTGCCTGTCCCCGGAAGTAGCTGGCCGGCTGCAGGATATTGTCGAAGATGTAGTACTGGATGAGCACCGTATCGGTGTTGTCGACGATGGCATACAGTCGGTTGATGTCGAACATCTCGTACATCGACTCGTCGGGCATGGCGCGGTGGTCGTCGGGGTTCTGGTATTTGATGTAGGTCTTCACTTCGTGGGTGTTCCCGTCGGTGTCGGTGATGCGCAGTATGGCGCGCGGCGCCTGCGCCAGCGAGCTGTCGGGATTTGCATTGGGCACGGCGCTGGCATATTCGTCGAAGTTGAGGTTGGTGAACGACGACAGCAGCTGTGCCACACGCATGGTGTCGAAACCGTCGACAGGACGGCGCGGCGATGTCAGCTCCATGCGGAAGTCGTCACCTTCGCGGAAGATGGCAAACGATTCCTCCGGACAGGCGGGGATAGTCAACTCGACACGCGACAGATGTTTGATGTCGACGGCGGCGATGCGGTGGCTGCGCCAAGCGGTGGCCGCGGTGGGGAAACGCGGTGCCAAAAATCCACGGAAACCGGGGATATGGATGATGTAGGGCAGCTTGTCGCCTTTGCGGTAGATGTGCGACGCCATCTGGTCCTGTGTCTCGAAGCCGATGAAGTAGGTGGTGGTCAGCTTGGTGCGGGGAAACAGCTGAAGGCGGCCGCCAAACCAGTTGATGAAGGGCTTGCGCTGATACACCTCCACCTTCACGCTGCTGGTAGAGATGCGCTTGATGACGTTGGAGACGGCGTTTTTGTTGACCTGCTGACGGATGCGCATGGTGTGCAGCGTCTCCAGCATAAGGTCGACCATCGGCTGGCTGGCTTCGTATTTTCCGTCGACCAGCCAGGTGCTGTCGGCGTCGTTGCGCTCCAGCAGCACATTGTTGTTCTCTTTGTCACTGATGTAGACACGGCATACCGATGCGATGTCTTCGATATGGTAGTCTTGCTCAAATGTCGCGGTGCGCAGTCCCCGCAGGGCGACCCAGACGGCGACGATGGCCAGCACAACGGCGATGCTGACGATGATGATATTTTTCTTGCGTTTTTTAACTTCCATGATCGTAGTGAATTAACTTCCAGTTTAACTCCCAATTTATTTAACTCCCAATTTAACTCCCCCTTTAACTTCCCTTTATCTCTTAACATAGCGACGACGGCGCAGCACGACGATGACGCCACCCGCCAGCAGGATGAGGGCCGACGGCACCAGCAGGTTGACCCACTGGTAGAGGCTGCGCTGGTCGTGTAGCTTGACGGCGTCGAGCTTGCGCAGCTTGATGCTGCGAGCCCGTGAATCCAGCATGCCGTCTTCGCCAATCAGATAGTCGATGGCGTTCTCCAGGAACACCTTGTTTGCGTACTGGGTCTGTGTGTAGTGGTCGTAGCCCAGCGGATAGCCCATCCCTTCCTGTGCATTGTAGCGGTTCTTGATGATGTCGCCGTCGGCGACGATAATCATCTTGCTGGGATCGCTCTCGGTGCGGAAGCCCATGGCGGGCAGGGCGGTGAATTCGGGTGCCAGCCTGTTGCGCCACATGGAGTGGAAGGTGCCCTCGATGAGCATGGCTACCGGCATGTTGGAGCGGTTGTAGAGTCGCTGGTCAGGTTCGGCCTGTGCCTCCGCCAGCTCCACGATGGCCGGCGCGTTCTTCACCCGCGCGTAGGCCGAGGTGGTGAGCAGCGGGGTCTGCGTCAGCCCCTCCTGTTCGATGGGGTCGATGGTGCTGACGAAGTCCGATTTGATGATGTCGAGGTTGCGCACGATGGGGTGCTGCGAGGTGGGTATCAGGTCGGGGAAGTAGTACCACGGACAGAAGCGAAACTGCGGCTTGTCGCCCACCATGCCCACGGCGATGGGGATGGGGCGGCATTGGATGTCCATCACCAGGTTGGGGTTCAGACGGAAGCCGTAGCTGAAAAACATCTCGTCGAGTCCCAGGGGCAGTCGCATGGCGATGAATTCGGGGCGCTCGGCCAGGCTGTCGAGGTCGGCACCCAGCGCGTCGACCAGCCACAGCACCTTGCCGCCATACATGACATACTGGTCCAGCAGGTAGAGGTCTTTGTCGTTGAAGGTCTGTGTGGGCTTGGCAATCACCAGCAGGTCGAAGCGGTTGTAGAAACGATAGCTCGAGTCGGGGTTCTGCACACGGGCGGTGAGTGCGTTGATGTTGCCGTTGAGGCGCACGGTGTCGAGGTTGTAGTACTGCTGCAGCGACATCTGCAGGTCGTAGAGCGCAGGTCCGTTGAGCTCGCCGTGGCCGATGGTGAAGCCGATGGTGGGCTTGATGGGCCGTGCCAGTCCGCGGATGGCGCTACCTAACTGGTATTCGAGGTTCTGGATGGAGTTGTTGATGAGCTCCTCTTCCGACACGTATTTCTGGTTCTGCAGCAGCTCGATGGAGGTCTCGCGTCCCTGGTAGATGACGTCGGCGGCGGGCACCAGCACCTGTGTCGTGGTGCCGTCGGCGGTGTTGCTCTGCACCTGCGTGGGACGGATGCCTTTGCTCATCAGCTTCTGGTAGAAGACGGTGCGCTCCTCTTTGCTTTCAAAGTCGTTGGGGTTGATGAACTCGTATTCCACGTAGCGGCTGTAGGCGCGGAACTGGTTCAGCATCTCTTTGGTCTCATTCTGCAGCCGCTTGAAGTCCGACGGGAACTCACCCTCCAGATAGACGCGGAACAGCACCGGCTCTTCCAGCGATTTGAGCATCTTTTTGGTCGACTTCGACAGGGTATAGCGGTGTTCGGCGGTGAGGTCGACACGGCCGAAGAGGAACTGGCCGATGGTGTTGAGGGCGACGATGATGAGCAGGGTGGCTCCCCATTCGATCCAGTTGCTGCGGCGCAGCTGGTGGCGTTGCTGTTTTTCCCAGCCCGACCATTTGCGGCTCTGCAGCACCAGGCGGGTGAGCATCAGGAACAGCGTCACCACGCTGGCGAAATAGATGACGTCGCGGGTGTCGATGACGCCGCGGCTGATGGACTCGTAGTGGTGGCGCAGACCCAGCCATTTGATCCACAGGCCGCCGCCACCCAGCAGGTTCATGTTGTAGAGGGACTCAAAGCCGAGGTAGCAGAAAGCGCAGAGCACGGCGGCAATGATGAAGCTGACAATCTGGTTGGCGGTCAGTGCCGAGGCGAAGAGGCCGATGGCCACAAAGGCGCAGCCCAGCAGCCACAGTCCCAGATAGGAGCCTGCCACGCTGCCCGAGTCGATGTTGCCGATGGGGCTGCCCAACAGGTAGATGCTGACGTAGCAGACCAAGGTGGGCAGCAGCGAGATGAAGACCAGTGTGATGCCCGCCAGAAACTTGCTCCACACCAGCTGCCATTCGCTGACGGGCTTGGTGAGCAGCCATTCGATGGTGCCCACACGACGCTCTTCGGCCAGCATGCGCATGGTGATGGCGGGGATGAGGAAGAGGTACAGGAACGGTCCGATGAGGAAGAGTCCGTCCATGTCGGCAAAGCCGTAGTCCAGCACGTTGAAGTTGCTTTGGAAGACCCAAAGCATCAGTCCGCTCATGACCAGGAAGACGACAATGGTCAAGTATCCGATGACGGAGGAGAAGAAGCCGGCGAGTTCTTTCTTGTAGAGTGCGAGCATGGCGATACGGAATAACTATTGAAATTGCACTTTGCGTGTTTTCGGGTCGCGACCTTGGTAGTCGCCCTCTCCCAGCGCTTCGACGGTGCGCCACACCAGCGTGGCAGCCTGTCGCAGCATCTGACGGTCGATGTTCTCCGGAATGTCGCTGGGCACATGGGCGTAGCGGTTGCCGTTGAAGGTCGAGAAGACCAGCGACGGGATGCCCGTCTCGGTGAAGGCCACAGCGTCACCTTTGGGCAGGGTCTTGAAGCCGTGAACCATCATCTGCGTGTAGAGGGAGTCCTGTTTGTTGGCCACCTGCCACAGGGCGGGAAAGCGTTTGTTGCCCAGTACGGCGATGCTGTCGCCGTTGCCCACGCATTCGATGTTGACGAAGGCGTCGACCTTCGACAGCTTCGGGAAGTTCGACACGAAGACCTGCGAGCCTACATACTGGCTTTCAGCACCCGAGAAGCAGACGAAAACGATGGTGCGACGGGGTTTCTCTTCGCTGATTGACAGCAGGCGTGCCGTCTCCAGCAGCGTGGCGATGCCACTCGCGTTGTCGTCGGCGCCGGGGAAGAGGCAGGTCTCGCCCTGCATGCCCACGTGGTCGAGGTGCGCACCCACCACCACAATCTCTTTGCTCAGGATTCTGTCAGAACCTTTCATCATGCCCACCACGTTGCAGGTGATGGCTTTGGGCTGGTACAGGGCGTTGATGTTGATGGTGAATTTCTTGCGCAACAGGTACGACTGGGGGGTGTGCAGCGTGTTCATCAGCGACAGGGTGCTGTCGATGCTGCGGTCCTCGTCCTGCAGCAGGCTCTCGCCACACTGACGGGTGGGCTGCAGGATGGGGAAGGTGGGCTGGTGGCTGCCGAAGCCCGAGAAGATGTGGCTCTGCACCTCGTTGCTGCGGCAACGCTCCGACATGTTGATGGCCACCAGTGCCACGGCGCCGTGGCTGCGGGCGATACGTGCCTTGTCGCGCAGGGTGGCGTAGTCCTTGGTCACCTGCGAGGGCAGGAACGAGGGTACGCCCGTCAGGACCAACACGATTTTGCCGCGAGCGTCAACCGAGGCGTATTCGTTGAAGCTGGGGTGGTCGATGCCGTAGCCGCAGAATACCACCTGGGCGTCGGCATAGCCGCGGCCCGTCATTCCCGCGCATACAAAGTCACGACCCAGCACATAGGTCGTGCGGATGTCGTTGGTGTTGACGTAGGTCTCCAGCGAACAGTTCTCCACCTCGTTGCACTCCACTTGGAAGTACTGCGTCCAGGAACCGTCGTCGCTGCAAGGCTCCACACCGTAGCGGTGCAGCACGCCAGCCACATAATCGGCGGCACGGAGATAGCCGTCGGTGCCAGCCATGCGGCCGGCATACTCCTCCGACGACAGCCGTTGGATATGCTTCATCAGTGTGTCGATGTCGGCCTGCTGACTCCAAACGGGTGAAACCATGAGGGTTAGCAGCAAGAATAGGATGCTTTTTATCTGTTTCATAATGAAGTACTTTTGTCGTATATAATAAATAAACTACAAAAATACGAAAAAAAATCCATTCCACAGTCGATATAACGTTATTACGTTATCCCGATGTGATGAAAAAAACAGAAATAAGGAAGCCCTATTCGTCGGAACTCTCGGAGATGAACCGGCGGTAGGCGGTGAAGGTGTTGGCGCGCGACAGGAAGCCGATGTAGTTGTCGTCCTTGTCGATGACGATGAGGTTGTAGCGGCTGCTGTCCAGTCGGAATTTGTTGACCACTTCGACCAGCGGGTCCTCGATGCGCACAATGTCGCCTTCCGACAGCGGATGCATCAGTTCTTCGACGCGCCGTTTGTCGTAGAGCTCGGGGCGGAAGATGATGTGCCGCACGTCGTCCAGGTGGATGACACCCAGGAAGTGGTCCTCGTCGTCCAACACGGGGAAGATGTTGCGGCGCGACTCCTCGATGGCGGAAATCAGTTGGCGCAGCGTATCGCCCTGTCGCACAATGATGAAGTTGTTCTCGATGAGTTTGTGCATGTCCATCAGCTGCCAGGCCGACTGGTCTTTGTCGTGGGTCATCAGGTCGCCATGTGCCGCCAGCTTGCGGGCATAGATGGAGTGTTGCTCGAAGGGGTTGACGCAGAGGTAGGTGACGGCCACGCTGATGAGCAGGGGCGCCATCAGGGCATAGCCGCCGGTGATTTCGGCGATGAGGAAGGTGGCCATCAGCGGGGCGTGCATCACGCCAGCCATGACGGCCGCCATGCCCACCAGGGCGAAGTTGGCGGTGGACTGTGTGGGCAGTCCCAGGTAGTTGCTGAGGGTGGCGACAAAGAAGCCGCTGACGCCGCCCACCACAAGCGAAGGACCGAAGGTGCCGCCGACGCCGCCGCTGCCGATGGTGGTGGCGGTGGCCACGGCTTTCAACAGGATGAGCGCCAGCAGTACGGCCAGCAGCAATATCTCTTTGTCCATGCGGCCGTCGATGATGGGTAGCGCCCAGTTGATGTCGTCGAACCGTCCGCCCAGCAACGCCGACAGGGAGTTGTAGCCCTCGCCGTAGAGGGGCGGGAAGAGGTAGATGAGCACGCCCAGCGCCACGCCGCCGATAAGGGCGCGCATCCAGGTGCTCCGCCGCCGGGCAAACCAGCCCTCCACGCGGTCGGTGATGCGGAGAAAATAGATGGAGACCAGGGCGCAGAATACGCCCAGCACGATGTAGTAGGGGATTTGCGAAAGCTCAAAGGTCTCGACCACCTGAAAGGCAAACTGCACCTCGTTGCCCATCAGGAAGTAGGCGACGGTGGTGGCGCTGATGGAGGAGAGCAGCAGCGGGATGGCCGAGGTTTTGGTGAAGTCGAGCAGGAAGACCTCGACGACAAACAGCATGCCGGCCAACGGCGCCTTGAAGATGCCGGCGATGGCACCCGCGGCACCGCACCCCAGCAGCAGGCGTACCTGCTTGGGGTTCAGTCGGAACAAGCGACCGACATTGGAACCGATGGCGCTGCCGGTCGACGCGATGGGGGCCTCCAGACCGACGCTGCCGCCAAACGAGACGGTGAGGGTGGAGGCAGCCATGGAACCCCACATGTTGCGCGACGGCAACTTGCCGCCGCGTCGAGAGATGGCAAACAGCACGTTGGGGATGCCGTGACCGATGGGATGCACCAGCACATAGCGCACAAACAGCAGGGTCAGCGTGATACCCACCAACGGGAATAGCAGCATGAGCCAGTGACTCGTGTTGTCGCTGAGGCGTAGCATGAAGACGCTGCCCCAGTGGACGACGGTCTTCAGCAACACGGCGGCACAGCCCGACAGCACGCCTACCAGTACGCTGAGAAGCAGTAGCAGCGAGGTGTCCGACATGTGTCGCAGTCGCCAGATATGCAGTCGTTTATAGAGTCTGTCGCCTTTCATGCTATGGGGCAAACACCAAGATTGGTGGTGTTGTCGCTATTTATTTGATGGACAAAGATACGAAAAAATATTACTTCTGCGTTATTATTGGAAAGTTAAATACAGTCTTATGAAACACGCGCTCACTTCCATCGTTCTTTCCGTTGCCCTTTTATCGCTCGCTTCCTGTGTCTCCACCAGCCAGTACGAGGCGTTGGATTCCAAGTATATGCAGAGTGTAAGGGATATGGGTCATCTGCGTTCAGAGATCGACGCTTTGAAGAGCGAGAATGCCGAACTGTTGCGTCAGAACCAGTCGCTGTCGACACAGCTTACCGACCTGCAGTCGGAGCGGAGCCGCAACGAGGGTGACATTGCCACGCTGCGCAGACGTATCGATGCGATGCAGCAGCAGTACGACACCACCATGGAGAACTATTCGCAGCAGCTGTCGGGTCGTGACCGTGACCTGATACGTGCCAATAATCTGCTGACGGCCCGCACCAAGGAGCTGGAGGAGAAAGAGGCGGCTTTCCAACAGCGTGAGCTGGCGTTGCAGCAGCGTCAGTATGAGCTGGAACAGTCGCAGGCTTCCGCCAAGGCCGCCCTGACTGCCAAGGAGCGCGAGCTGGAGGCGGTGCGCACGGCGGTCACCAATGCGCTGGTGGGCTTTGCCGACAAAGGGCTGGAGGTGGAAACCCGTGACGGCAAGGTGTATGTGTCGATGGCCAGCAAGCTGATGTTCCCCTCCGCCAGCTGGACGGTGTCGGAGGAGGGCAACCAGGCGTTGAAAGGTATCGCCCGTGTGCTGGAGGAGAACCCCGACCTGAACATCATGGTCGAGGGACATACGGACAACGACGCTTACAAGGGCAGCTCCGGTGTGCGCGACAACTGGGACCTCAGCGTGATGCGCGCCACCGCCATCGTGAAGCTGCTGTTGCAATATGGTCCGAAAATCGACCCCGCACGTATCGAGGCCTGTGGACACGGCGAGTAT
Source organism: Bacteroidales bacterium (assembly GCA_017449975.1). GTDB lineage: Bacteria > Bacteroidota > Bacteroidia > Bacteroidales > P3 > Colimorpha. The sequence continues at coordinate 12,436 of JAFSYK010000057.1, read as the reverse complement.
GCGCCCAAGGTGGAGAACAACAGTGCCGCCAACAAGGCCGCCAACCGTCGCACGGAGATTATTCTGACGCCACGCTTGGATCAGATTCTGAATCTGCTGGAGCAGTAATCGCTAACGCTTTATTTTGAGGAACGGCCTCGTCAAATGGACGATAGACCCCGTTTGTCGTCGGGTGCAGCCTCCTTCTTCTCGCTGTAGCAATCCAAGGCCACAATGGCTGAGGTGAACGCCCAGAACGGCACAGACAGCTTGTCGGTGTCGAGGAAGTTGTTGAAGAAGCCGTGGATATAATAGGTGGTGAGACAGAGCGTCAGCGCCAATGCCAGACGTGCCCGCTTGGGGTCGGCGGCAGTGCGGTAGACTTTGATACCTGTCGAGAAGGTGTAAAGAAACAGCACGAGGACGATCAGCATGCCGGGCAGTCCTTGTTCCGAGAGCGGACCGATGTATTCGCTGTGCGCGTTGCCCAGGTCGCCGGCGTTGGTGCTGATGGTGCTCAGCTGGTCGCTGCGCTGGTAGCTGCCATAGAAGAATTGATAGGTGCCGGGGCCGTAGCCCATAATCGGGTATTCGCCAAACATGCGGAAGGCGCAGGCCCAGCGGTTGAGGCGTTCCAGGTTGCTGGCGTCGGTGGAGATGTTGGAGATGGACTGTATCTGTCCCGATACCGTCAGGCTGCTGTCTTGCGTGTTTTTGCCCATCTGGTACAAGATGTCGGACTGGTGGGCGAAGAACAGGGCCACGCCGACCGCCATCATGGCTATCATCCATTTGACTTTCATGCCCCAGCGTACCAGCATCCATACGCCCAGCGCGCCCACCAAACTGATCCATGCCGCGCGGGCATACGAGAGGGCGACACCCACGCCCAGCACGACAGCCAGGGCGAGGTAGAACAGACGCTGCCATATTTTTGCATCGCGCTCAAAGATGTAGTAGAGAGCGCCGGGCAGGAAGAGCGCCGTCACACATCCGTAGGCGGTATGGTCGTTGTAGAAAGGCCGCATCACACGGTGCAGCACCTGCAGGTCCTGCGTGTTGCCCAAGGTTTTTAGGGTGGTGATGATTACGATGACGCTCAGCGCGATGGCATAGGCGGTGTAGACCTGTCGGATGCGTCGCGGCTCTTTGAAGACGATGGTGGCGGCAAAGAAGAAGGGAATGACAAACCACAGTCGTGCCGCCAGATATTTCAGCGACACGGCGATGTCGTGCGAGAACAGGGCGGTGACAAACATCCATGCCAGCGAGACCAGCAGGGTGATGGTGACAGGGTGCCGCAGGACGGCATTGTCGTAGCCTTTGACCACCAGTGCGCGGAACAGGAAGACCAGCGAGCTGAGTATGAGCAATGGCTCTGTCGGCAAGGAGAGTTCCATGCCCTCAAAGAGGGCGACATCGATGGCGAAGGGGGTGCAGAAAGCAATGAAGATGAGCGTCTCTTCCAGTCGTAGTACGCAGAATGCGAGGGCGACACAGGCCAAGGGGAGCAGCATCTCCCACATCTGTTCTTGCAACAGACCTATCACTGCTGCCACCATGTAGACGAGGGTGAGCAGCAGCGCGAGGATGCGTTTCTTTTTCGGTGTGAGGGTCATGCGCTGACCGGACTACTGTTGGCATTCGTTTTCACGGCGGCAGCCGCAGCCCAACAGCAGCAGGACAAAGACTGCGATGGCCAGGCATCCTGCCACGCCGCCCACTATGACGAGCGAGCGTTTGGGCGCATGCTTCTTGTCGGCAGGCTGTGCGTGGTCGACCCAGAACTTGTACTGGATGTGCTGGTTGAGGTCCACTTTGGTCTGTGCGGTGCGGGTCTGCAGCTCGGCCAACTGCTGACATTTGTCGGCGATAAGGGTGTTGAGCGACCCACTGCTGTGGGGAGCCTTGCGCAGCGAGTCCTCCATGCGCAGGATGTCGGCAGTCACCTCTTCACACAACTCTTCCATAATGGCGTAGGCGTTCTTGGCACGCGCCTCGTGGATGCGGTGGCACAGTGTGTCGTAGTAGGTGGCCATGAAGTTGGCCATGTCCGACGCCATCTGCGGATCTTGATCGATGACGGTGATGGAAACAGCCATGTAGTTGGTACGCTTCACGTTGATGTTGCTCTCCAGTTTTTTGCGTGTCTTGGTGATGCGATGCGGGTCGTCGGCTTTCAATTTGTAGTGCTCCGACAGGTTGAAATGCTGCATCAGCGAGTCCTCCATCGAGGTGGAGGTGAGTATCTGTAATGCATATTCGCAGTCGCGCTCGCTGCCATAGTCCATAAAGTCCATGCTGTAACGATCAGCCAGAATGGCTTTCGACATACGGTTGCTGTTCGACGGGATGATGGTGGCCGTCGACTGAAAGGTCGGCTTGATGAGGAAAGCCACCACCGTCGATATAACGAGTGACAGGATGAACACGATGAGCAGCACGGTGCGGTTGTGACGCAGAAAGGCCCATGTGGCGTTGTGGTCGTATCGGTTGTCTATGAATTTTTCTTGCATGTTAGATATTGTTTGTAAATGTAATATGAGTATCTATTTTTATAGGTTGATGGCCGAGGTGGCGGGCAGCTGTCCGTAGGAGCTGTCGCTGGAGGCGGCACCTTTTGTCGAATCGTCGGTACGCGACGGCCGACGGCAGTCGCTGACATTGTCTTGTATCCGCGATACCTGATCGTCCGACATCTGTTTGCCGTCGTCGTCGATGAAGCGCTGGTTCCAATAGGGGAAGGCTTCTGCCAGCTCACCGCTGTAGTAGAAGTCGAAGCCGATGGCACCGAAGGTGTAGACCCGGTCGTCGACTTTGATGTGGCTGCCGCCACACACGGGGTCGGGCTTGGGCTGCGACTGCTCGAAGCCGATGTTGAACAGGGTGAACAGGATATCGGGACGGTCGCTGATGTCGTAGCCGGCACGGCGCCACTGCAGCATGATTTGATGCAGGATGCAGCCGGTGTAGAGGTAGCTGTAGAGGTGGTTGCGGTAGTCTACCAGTCGCTCGTAGCGTTCGTTCTCGTGGTTGTCGCTCTCAAAGTCCAGCAAGTTCTCATAGTGCTTGCCCATGTAGAACGGCGACGAGGGGTCTTTCAGGTGCTGCTCCACCGCCTGGGCGGTGAACAGTTTCACACCGTTGACACCGAAGGAGAACTGCGACTGCACGCTGAGGGCTTTCACCGGTCCCAGGTATTTCTTCACCACTTCGCGTTTGGAGTTGAAGAGACGTATCTGTTCGCCTATCAGGCAACCGGCTATCATGCGAGGCTCGACACCGGACAGACGGCCCGCCTCGTTGATGAGGGCGCTGTCTCGGATGACCGACTCCCGCAGCCATTCCCACTCTTGGGTGTTCATCCATGGGATGATGTTGGGCGTCTTCTGTTGGGGCTGACGCTCGTAGAGGGTCGTCAGCTCGCGGCAGAATTTTTGGTAGGCCTCTGGCTTGTCGATATACATCTCGGCGGCGGCAACCATACGGTCCACAATATAGGGGTTGTTCGAGTGCTGTGCCGCCTCGGTTATCAGTCGTGCGTTGACGGGATAGAAGCGACTCAGGGCGGCCAGCCGCACATATTGCTTCATCCAGTGTGCGTCGATTTCGGCAGGGTCGCGCTTGGAATCGCGCATGGTCTCTATCTCGCTCACCGACATCAGGTAGCGGTAGTTCTTGTCTACGCCGCCGCGTTGCCGCGTGCCGCCCAGCTCGAAGAAGAGCCAGGCTCCGATGATGGCGGCACCTGCGCCGGCAAACAGCACCAGCGCGATGTCGAAAATCTTGCGTCGCAGCGAGCGCTGCTTAAAGTCATTCCAGAGTTTCTTGATCATACCATTTCACTCCACCAGGAATAGGGCTCGAGCAACAGGTTCATCGCAATGAAGACGATGGCACCGGCGATATAGCCGACGAAGGCGAGCCAAGAGATTTTCTTGAGATACCAGATGAAATCGATTTTCTCCATGCCCATGACGGCCACGCCAGCGGCGGAACCGATGATGAGGAGCGATCCACCCGTACCGGCGCAGTAGGCCAGGAACTCCCAGAAGGGATGGTTGGCACTGAAGATGGCGCCAGTGCCATCGAGGGGATACATGCCCATGGCGGCAGCCACCAGCGGTACATTGTCGACAATCGAGGAGAGCACGCCGATGATGAGGTCGATGAAGAAGAAGCCTGGCACATCGTTACCAAAGGTGTTGTTGAGTCCGGTGGCGAGGCCGCCCAGGATGCCGGCAACCTTCAGGCAAGAGACAGCCATCAGAATACCCAGGAAGAAGAGAATCGTGGGGGTGTCGATGTGTTCAAGTGTGCTCACGGCAGTGGGCAGCTTGTGACCCTCTTTCTCGTATTTGCGGCTGATGATCTCGGTGGTCATCCACAGAATGGCCAAGCCGAAGAGCATGCCCAGATAGGGAGGCAGATGGGTGATGGTCTTGAAGATGGGGACGAAGATGAGGACGCCGATACCCATGAAGAGTATCAGCTTGCGCAGGTGCGAGGGCACCTCGATGCCGCCGTGGGTGTCATCGGGACGCTGGATGTCGCCTTTCATCGTGGAGCTCACGATGAGGACGGGCACCACCATGCAGACCAAGCTGGCGATGATAGTTTTGACGATGATGTTGAAGGTGGTCACCTGTCCGCCGATCCACAGCATGATGGTGGTCACGTCGCCGATGGGGCTCCAGGCACCGCCGGCGTTGGCGGCCAAGATTACCATACCGGCATAGAGCCAGCGCTCTTTCTTGTCGGCGATGATTTTACGCAGCAGCGCCACCATGACGATGGCGGTGGTCATGTTGTCGAGCAGGGCGGAAAGGAAGAAGGTGAGGATGGAGAGTACCCACAACAGCTTCTTCTTGTTGTTGGTCTTGATGCTGTCGGTGATGACCCGGAAACCCTGATAGTCGTCAATCAGTGTCACGATGGTCATGGCACCCAGCAGGAAGAAGACAATTTCAGCGGTCTCGCCGAGGTGGTCGATGAGATGCTCGCTGAGGAATTTGTGCCAGTCGTGCGCTTGGATGAAGGCAATGTCCTCGGGAGAGGCTGCCGTGCCCAGGAAGGTCTTTTCGCAGAAGGCGAAGAAGGTCCAAAGGAATGCACCAAGAGCCAGCGCTGTGGCTGTTTTGTTGATTTTCATCGGATGCTCCATCGCGATGAAGAAGTATCCGATAATAAAGATGGTAACGAGAGCTACTACCATTTTTTTCTTGTTTTTAATTATTGATTATCGTCTGTTGTTTTTCTGTTTCTGCATGGCCTCGGCCTGTTTCTGCATCTCCTCCAGACGCTGCTGAAATTTCGATTTCTTCTGCGTGCCGTTCTTGTGTTTCAAGTCGTAGGCAGCCATACGGGCGCGGATGGTCGACTCTTTGGTGAAACGACGGATGAGAATCATCTGTGCCATGGTGATGCTCAGCGAGGTGAAGTAGTAGAGGTTCAAAGCCGCCGACTGGCTGTTGAAGAGGAACAGCATCATGAACGGCATGAAGTACATCATGAATTTCATACCCGGCATGCTCATCTGGCTGGACTGATTGCGCATGGTGTACCAGGTGTAGAAGAACTGCACGGCAAACATCAGCAGGCAGAAGAGCGACACATGGTCGCCATAGAGCGGAATATTGAATCCCAGGTCAAGTATGGAGTCGTAGGTCGACAGGTCGTCGCACCAGAGGAAGCTCTTCTGTCGCAGCTCGATGGAGGCGGGATAGAACCAGAACATGGCGGTGAGGATGGGCAGCTGGATGAGCAGCGGCAGACAGCCCGCCACTGGGTTGATTCCGGCGCGTTTCTGCAGACGCGACATCTCCTGCTGCTTCTGCATCATCTGGTCTTGGTTGGGATATTTTTTGTTGATGGCGTCCATCTCGGGTTTCAGGATGCGCGTGATGGCCGAACTCTGGTACGAGCGGAAGGTGAGGGGGAAGAGCGCCAGTCGCATCAGGAAGGTGAGCACCAGAATGATGATACCGTAGTTCCAGTTGAAGGTCTCCAGGAAGTTGAAGACGGGGATAATCACGTAGCGGCTGATGAGTTTCGAGAAGACCCACATGCCGAGGGGCAGCATCTTCTCGAATCCGCGGTCCATGGCTTTCAGGTCGTGGAATTTGGTGGGACCGTAGTAGAAGGCCATGTGTGAGGTGTTGTTGCCGCCCTCCTCATATGGCAGTCCGATGGTGCTGTACATGTTGCACAGGTAGTTGCGGGCTGTATCTTTGGTGTTGGATTTCAATGTCAGGTCGGCATTGGCGAAGCCGTTGTCGTTCATCAGGATGGCGCAGAAGAACTGCTGCTTGAAGGCAACCCAATCGACGGAGGTCTTGACCTTCTCGTCGCTGTCGCGACCGTCGCGCAGATGGTCCACATCGTCGTTAGAAGGCTTATAATAGATATTGCTGTAGAAGCGTTCCGGGTCTTTGTTACGGTTGCGGCGACCTTTGCTGCTGGCGTCCACTTTCTCCTGCCGCACCATCCGGTTCTGCCACTCGAAGTCCAGATAGGGGGTGTTGCGGATGATGCCGTCCAGCTGGTGGAAGGTGATGTCAAAGTCCACTTGGTAGCTGTTGCCGTGGACGAGATAGGCAAATTCGATGTAGCGCTCCTGGTTCTGGCTGGTGCTGTCGTCAACGTAGGCACGGAACTGCAGCAGTAGCGAGTCGCCCTCGCCGATGGTGAGCGTGGTGTCGCCGTTCGACCAGCGGGTGCCATTGACTATCGGCGCAAACACCAGGTCTTTGGTGCGTACGGTGCGGTTGTCCTCGGTGGCGAAAATCAGACTCATGTTGTCGTCCGACGGGGTGATGAGTCTCAACGGCAGGCCTTCGTAGGTGGTGAAGTTCTGCACAATGACCTCTTTCACCATGGCGCCGTGGTTGTCAAACGAGAGGGTGAGCAGTCCGTTGTCGACGGTCAGCATCGTGCTGTCGCCCTTGCTGCTGCCGGTGAAAACGCCCAGGTCCACATTGCTCTTCGCTTGCACGTCCACGACGGCCGTGTCGTTGGCGGCGGCCAACGAGTCGCGATAAGCCTGCTCCAGCTGTGCCAGCCGGATGGAATCGGCCTTGCGTTGCATCTCGGCACGCTGCTCCTCGTTGGGTGAAATCCACCACATATAACCGATAAAAACGGCGAAAATTAAGATAAATCCAATGGCTGATTGCTTGTTCATTTTAGCCTATCTGCTTGTTGTTGTGTTAATTAATTGTTCAGTTGAGTGTAAAAAAGCATTTGCAAATTTACGAAAATATATTGGTTATCAATATAGGTAATAAAATATAAAAAAATGCTATCTTTGTAGTTTCTTATCTCGTCTGTTTTAATCGGAACATGCTATGAATATGCGTCTTTTTTCATCCCCGTTTTTCGTGATGGCGGCACTGCTAACTTTCGCCACCGGTTGCCATCGCCAGCCAACGCCCCAACCCGATACCGTCGCTGCGGTTGAGCCCGCCGTCGACACGGTGGTGGCCGATGTCGATACAGTGGCTGAGCCTGTCGCACCCCAGCCGGAGGCCCAACCGGCGCCGGTGAAGCCGAAGGCGAAGAAGCAGCAGGCAAAGGCGACGGGTCCGTCCCGTCAGGTCTATGTGACGGGCTACAACTCCTATGGCCGCCTGTGGGGCTATGTGACCCTCAAGGGCGACCAGGGCACCGGCGTCATCCACGACGCGGAGGAGAACCACTACAACATCCGCTGCACGCGTCATGGCGACGAGCTCTTTGCCGTCGACCAGAACTCGCGCCAGTATGTGCTGAAATATAGCGAAGAATAGCAGATAATCAAATAACAAACCACAATAATGAAAACAACACAAGAGTTACAACAGATTGCGACACAGGTGCGTCGCGACATTTTGAGAATGACCACCAACGCCAAGAGCGGACACCCGGGCGGCTCGCTCGGCACTGCCGACTGGTTTGTGGCGATGAATTTCAACATCATGGAGTTTGACCCCGCCAAGTTTACCATGGACGGAGCAGGCGAGGATATGCTCTTCGTCTCGCAGGGCCATATCACGCCGGTTATCTACAGCACCATGGCGCGCCGCGGATTCTTCCCTGTCGACGAGCTCAAGACGTTCCGCAAGTTCGGTACCCGTCTGCAGGGACACCCCTCCACCGAGCACGGCCTGCCGGGCATCCGCATGGCCAGCGGATCGCTGGGACAGGGTCTCAGCGTCGGTGTGGGCGCCGCCCTCGGCAAGAAGATGACGGGCGACAAGCACCTCGTCTACACGATGCATGGCGACGGTGAGCTGGAGGAAGGCCAGATTTGGGAGGCGGCGATGTTTGCCGGCGCCAAGAAGGTGGACAACCTCATCGCTACTATCGACTACAACAACCAGCAGATCGACGCTACCGTCGACGAGGTGATGACGCTCGGCGACTTGAAAGCCAAGTTCGAGAGCTTCCTCTGGAAGGTGGTGGTTATCGACAACGGCAACGATATGCAGCAGGTGCTCGACGGCATGGCGAAGGCCAAGGCCATGAGCGGCCAGGGAAGCCCCGTCTGCGTCATCCTGACGACTAAGATGGGCTACGGTGTCGACTTTATGCAGGACACCAACAAGTACCATGGTGCGGTGCTCAGCGCCGACGACCTGCCCAAGGCTCTGGCGCAGCTGACAGAGACACTGGGCGATTTCTGATATGCGTCTGTTTCATCCCGACTGTTAGCCCATGTCTTTCCCAATCCTGCTACTCGTCCTGTCTGTCGCGCCTGTCCTGTTTCTGCTGATTTTTGTCTATCGCAAGGACAGCTACGAGCGTGAGCCTTTGCCGCTGTTGCTCCTCACCTTTGTCGCGGGACTCCTCTCGGTGCTACCCGCAGCGTTGATGGAGTCGGTCATGTCGCTCTACCAGCCTGCCGACCCGGTGGGGGCCTCATTTTACAACGGATTCTGTGTTGCGGGATTCTGTGAGGAGCTGACCAAGCTGTTGCTGCTGTCGTGGCTGATATGGCGCAACCGCAATTTCGACGAGTATTTCGATGGCATTGTCTATGCCGTCTTCCTTTCGCTGGGCTTCGCCGCCAGCGAGAACTTGATGTATGTGTTCGGACAGGATTCGTTCCTGTCGTCGTTCTTCACCGGATCCATGCGTGCGTTGCTGGCCGTGCCGGCACACTTCCTGTTTGCCGTGGTCATGGGCTACCACTTCGCGCTGGCCAAGTTCGACCCGCAGCACCGCACCCGGCATCTGTTCCACGCGCTGTTCGTCCCCCTGTTGCTGCATGGCACCTACGACACGCTGCTGATGCTCTCGTCGGCCTTGGGAGCCGACGGCGGTGGTGTGACGGGTTTGCTCTTTGTGGCGTTTGTGGTGTTCGACATATATATGTGGCGTTGGGGTATGCGACGCATACGGGCGTTGCAGGAGATGTCGCAGCAGCAACATTTCGACCGCAGCCAGCCCTTCGCCGGGTTCAAATGGTTCTGCCTGCTCCTGCTGTTGCTGCCCCTTTCGGGACAAGCACAGACGGCGCGTGGCGAAGCTCCGAATCCCGACAAGACACGCATGCTGATTATCCTCAACTGCAGCCACAGCATGTGGGACGCCTGGCAGAGCGACGCCAAGATTAAGGTGACACAGAAGGTGCTGCTGCGCTTTCTCGACAGCATCGCGTCGCACGACGATATCGAGGTGGCGCTGCGCGTCTTCGGCCACCTCAACAGGGGGGCCTATACCACCCGGCTGGAGGTGCCTTTCGCACCCGACAACAACTATGCGCTGCAAAGCAAGATACGCACGCTGGTGCCCAACGGCGGCAACACCACGGCGACGGCGCTGACAAGCTCGCTCAACGATTTCCCCGCCACGGGGGCATCGCGCAACATCATCGTCATCATCACCGACGGCATCGACGATTCTGACGGCGACATCTGTACGGTGGCGCGTCATGTGCAGCTCAGCGGCATTGTGGTGCAAACGTTTATACTGGGCATTGGCAATCCCGACGATTTCCGTCACAGCCTCGACTGTGCCGGCACCTTCTCCTATCTGCCCGACGAGGCGGACTATACGGAGGCGCTCTATGATGTGTTCCGTCGCTCCGAAGCGCGGGCACCGGTGGTGCTGCAGCTGCTGCAGAGCGGGACACCGTATGAGACGGTAACCCCCGTCGTGTTCTACAACCGCACCACACAGGTGGCACAATACACGGTGCTCTACAGCTCCGACGGCATCCAGACGCCCGACACGCTGTGGGTCGACCCGCTGGTGGAGTACGATGTGGTGGTGGGCTCGCAGCCCGCCATACGCAAGGATGGACTGCATTTTCACGCTGGCGAAGCCAACAACCTGGCGATAGAGGTAGGGGAGGGGTCGCTGCGGCTGTTCCATAACGCGCAACGTACCACATGGCAGGTGCCGCAGTACGACGTGCTGGTGCGCCGCCACGGCGACGCCGCGCTACTCTCCAGACAGCGTATGGGTGAACGGTCGCAGCTGTGCGCGGGAAGCTACGACATCGACATCCTCTCGCAGCCCCGCATGCACCTCGACAACATCACCATCCAGGCGGGCAATGCCACCGATATCGAGCTGCCGATGCCGGGACTGCTCAACATTGCCAAGCCGCGTGTGCTCTCCGACGGCGTATTGTTCGTCGACCGTGACGGCGTGCTGGAGGAGGTCTGCCGGCTGAACCCCAATGTGGCAGTCGAGCATCTGGTACTGCTGCCCGGAAAATACGTGATAGTCATCAAACCCCAAAACAGCTCCTACCAAAAAGAGAAAACCCACCGAATCACCATCACCCCAGCCCAAATAACGAATTTGAATTTGAGTAATTAAAAAGTTAGACCAGGAATTATCTTATGGCTACCCCCGACAACCAGGACTTTCTAAGGCAGGACCACAACTATAGGACGTTAAAGGCGTTCCGCAAGGCGGAGTGCGTCTATGACGTGACCTATTATTTTGCCAATAGGTTTCTGGAGAAGGGTGATCGTACGATAGACCAGATGGTGCAGGCGGCGCGGAGCGGCAAGCAGAACCTCGCGGAGGGCAACATTGACGGCATCACATCGAAGGAGATGGAACTAGCCATCATGCGACAGCCGCCCATTAAACCCATTAAGCCCATTAAACCTATCTAGATAGAAAAATCAAAATAACAATGACCCACTACGAAAAACAATCAATGAAAGAGTTGTGCGCCGGCATGGGCGAAGGCCTTGTGGAAGCTGGCAAGCGCAATGAGAATGTCGTGGCCTTGAGCGCCGACGTGAAAGGCAGCGTGAAGATGGACGGCTTCGCCAAGGAGTTCCCCGAGCGCTTTATCCAGTGCGGCATCGCCGAGGCTAATATGGTCGGCATCGCCGATGGCACTCTCGTTGCCCTCACGCTGATGATTGCCGAGAGCCGCCCCGAGGAGAAGGACGTGATGGTTAAGGTTGTGGTGAATTTGATTAACAAGAATAATCAGTAAGAAACATCAAACAAACAGCAATGAAACGCACACTCTTTTTTACCCTTAGTATTGCAGCACTGCTCATTTCTGGCTGTAAGCATGAAGAAAAGAAGCAACTCTATGAGCCCGAGGGCTCCATCGGCATGGAGGAGCTGGCCGCCATCGCGCAGGACACCACGCACTACCGCGCCCTCATCTTCACCAGTCCCTACTGCTACGGCTGCCGCCAGATGAACGAGTCGACGCAGAAGGCCGTCGCCGCCATGGACACCTCGCTGTGGCGCATCTACTACCTTATCGTTTTGGACATCGTCGACTCCGCCCATTGGGAGGAAGTTGTCGGGGATATGATGGACATGGGCATTCCCCGCGAGTTGATACACCATTGCAGCCTACCGTTCAAGGAAAGAATGTACAGCGACGTGGTGACGCTCTTCCACACGGCACAGCCTATCGACAGCCGCAGTCGCATGGAAGGCGTCCCTTTCGAGTTGTTGGTCGACACCAACAACTACATCCCCGTGCAGCGCGCCAAAGCCTCACCGGATGATGACAACTATTGGTACGTGGTGCGAGACTTCATCTATGAGGACTGGATTCGCGAGTACACTGACTTCTCCGTCGACGACGGCAGTTTCGTCGTGAACACCACTCCCACGACAACTGCTGACGATAGAATAATAAAGTTAAATAGATAAAATAATCAATATTATGACCCACTACGAAAAACAATCAATGAAAGAGTTGCGTGCCGGCATGGGCGAAGGCCTGGTAGAGGCTGGCAAGCGTAACAGCAATGTCGTCGCCCTGAGCGCCGACGTGAAAGGCAGCGTCAAGATGGACGGCTTCGCCAAGGAATTCCCCGAGCGCTTCATCCAGTGCGGCATCGCCGAGGCCAACATGGTCGGCATCGCCGCCGGTCTGTCGCTCTGCGGCAAGGTGCCCTTCATCGGGGGCTTCGCCGAGTTCGTCACCGGCCGCGTCTACGACCAGATCCGCCAGGTGGTGGCCTACAGCAACAAGAACGTG
>JAFSYK010000007.1 GCA_017449975.1 Bacteroidales bacterium | reverse complement strand
GCTGGTGTGGCACGGCACCACCTATTACGCCAGTACCAACAGTCCCACCTACAACAGCACGGCGGCGACAGGTTGCGACAGCACCACGACCTTGCACCTCATCGTACGTCACAGCACCAGCGGCATCGACGAGCAAGATGTCTGCGACCAACTGCTATGGCACGGCACCACTTACACCTTCTCGACAAATACGCCCACCCACCACAGCACCAACGCTGTCGGCTGCGACAGCACCACTACGCTGCACCTCACCGTGCGCCACAGTACGACGGGCATTGACGAACAAAGTAGCTGCGACAGCTACGTCTGGATTGACGGAAATACCTATACTACCAGCAACAACACCGCACAATTTACGCTGCACAACGCCGAAAACTGCGACAGTACCGTCACGTTGCACCTCATCGTGCGCTATAGCACAACCGGAACGGATGTGCAGAACGTGTGCGACTCGCTGACATGGCATGGCACCACCTACCGCAGTAGCACCAACACGCCGACCTACCACAGCACCAATGCCGCCGGTTGCGACAGCACCACGACGTTGCGACTTACCGTGCGCCACAGCAGTAGCGGCATCGACATACAGAGTGTTTGCGACTCACTGATATGGAACGGTGTCGTATACCGCAATTCGACGAATACGCCCACCCACCACAGCACCAATGCTGCCGGTTGCGACAGCACCGTCACGCTACACCTCACCGTGCGCCACAGCACGGCGGGAATCGACGAGCAGAACGTGTGCGACAGCTACCGGTGGATTGACGGACACACCTATACCGAGAGCAACAACACCGCACAGTACACCATTCACAATGCAGCGGGCTGCGACAGCACCGTGACACTGCACCTCACCGTGCGCCACAGCAGTGGGTCGACAGAGACCTATACGGTGTGCGACAGCATGGAGTGGCATGGAAGGAACTATACCGAATCCACGCAGACGGCGACCTACACGACACAAAACGTTGTGGGATGCGATAGCACCGTGACGCTGCACCTCACCGTCAACCACAGCACCCACCTCACCCTGCCAGAGACTGCCTGCGAGCGCTATATCTGGCACGATAGCACATACAACACCAGCGGCACCTATCGCTATGAATTCATCGACGCAAACAGCTGTGCCAGCAGCGAAACACTGCAGCTGCGCATCGTCCACGGCACCCATCAATCCTTTGAGGAGATAGCCTGCGAACGTTACACTTGGAACCGGATGACATTCACTGAAGACGGCACCTACACCTACGACTACACCAATGACGACGGCTGTGCCAGCACCGATACCCTGCATCTCACCTTGCTTGAAAGCAGCCACAGCGACACCAGCGCGGCGGCTTGTGAATCCTACCACTGGGACCGCAACGGCATCACCTACACCGAGAGCGGCGTCTATGTATACGAATATCTCAACGAAGCCGAGTGCCCAAGTCACGACACGCTGCACCTCACCATCCACGAAGCCTACACATTGCACCGCTACGACACCATCTGCGAAGGCGAGCGCATCACCTTCGCCGGTGAGATCTATACCGACAGCGGCCAGTACACAGCACAGCTGCAGAGCCTCCACGGCTGCGACAGCACTGTGACGCTGCACCTCTTAGTCCGTCAGCGGCCACAGGTGGAGATAGAAGCCGAATACGGCTGTCCACTGGAGCTGTGGGAACTCACCACCACCGGTGACGGCGAACGCTACACCTGGAGCGCCAACATGGGCAACCACCAGCTCTCCGGTCACGAGCACGACACCGTCATCCGCTTCCATGCGCAGGACTCCACCCTCATCACCCTCACCGCCGACTATGCCAGCGGCCGCTCCTGCCCCAGTTTCGACCAAGTCACGCTGGCACCCATCGTCAACGTCACCGCCGAAATCGAATGCCGACCCGAAGTCCTCAGTCAGGAACATCCCGAAATCAAAGCCACCGACATCAGCAGCGGACACAACACGCGCCAGTGGTACGTCGACGGCGTGGCGTGGGGCAGCGACCCCATCATCACCTGCGTCGCCGACCGAATGGCCGACGAGATGGTGCTCCTGCTCATCGCCTCCAACGACCACTGCGCCGACACCACCGAGCGCATACTCCTCTCCACCAACGAGTCGCTCTTCATCCCCAACGTCTTCACGCCCACACAGAGCACCAACAGCACCTTCCGCGCCCATGGATCGGGCATCCTGGAATACCAGATCTCCATCTACAACCGCGAGGGACTCCTCGTCTTCCGCAGCGACCAGCTCACCGACGAATGGGACGGCACCCACGACGGCGAGCCCTGTCCGCAAGGCAGCTACGTGTACCAAATACGGTATCGGGGTCGCAGCATACCCGACGGATGGCAGACCCGTACCGGAGCTGTGACGTTGCTGCGGTAGCGGAACAGCGCAACCACGTTCAGGCGGGGTCTGGTAGCGGACACGGAAAGCCGTCCACCATCGGGCGGCTTTCTTTTTCAGCGTTTTACCAAGTCCGCCGCTTTTTCTTGCGAATGGGGATTCGCAAGGCTTCGGCTCGTTCCGCCACTGGCGGCACTCATCACTTGTAAGACGAAGAGATAAAGTACTGTAAAAGAGTAAGAAAAAAGGTGAATATTTGTTGAAAAGAGGGGTTTGCAAAGGGTGATAATTTGTGAAAAAAAACGTAACTTTGCACTTTAATAAAATCACACCGGAGTGGACGGGGCAAGGTTCCGCTTCAACTCCCCTATAGATTACAAGAAAGCACTATGAGCGAAGAAAACTTGAACCAAGCAAACTATGGCGCCAGCAGTATCACCGTGCTGGAAGGCTTGGAGGCCGTGCGTGTGCGTCCGGCCATGTATATCGGCGACGTGAACGAGCGCGGCCTGCACCACTTGGTATATGAGGTGGTTGACAACTCCATTGACGAGGCTTTGGCCGGCTACTGCTCCAAAATCGAAGTCCAGATCAACCCCGACAACAGCATCACCGTTGAGGACAATGGCCGCGGTATCCCCGTGGATATGCACGAGAAAGAGCACCGCTCGGCTCTGGAGGTGGTTATGACGGTGCTCCACGCCGGCGGCAAGTTCGACAAAGGCAGCTACAAAGTCTCCGGCGGTCTGCACGGCGTGGGTGTCTCTTGCGTCAACGCCCTCAGCGACCACATGATTGTCAACGTCTTCCGCAACGGCAAAATCTATCAGCAGGAATACAGCAAGGGCAAACCCCTCTACGATGTCAAAGAGGTGGGCACCACCGACAAGCGCGGCACGAAGATCACTTTCCACCCCGACGCCACCATCTTCACGGTCACCGAATACAAATACGACACCCTGCTCGAGCGCATGCGCGAACTGGCTTACCTCAACAAAGGTATCGACATCCGCATCTGCGACTGGAGAAAACCAGAGAGCTCCGACTCCGCGGATAATCCCGACACACCCAATACGCCGGCCAGAGCTGACCACTTCTACAGCGAGAAGGGTCTGCGCGACTTTATCGCCTACCTCGACGAGAACCGTGAGAAGCTCATGCCCGAGGCTATCTATATCGAAGGCGAGCGCAAAGGCATCCCCATCGAGATTGCCATGCAATACAACACAGGGTACAGCGAGAACCTGCACTCCTACGTCAACAACATCAACACCCACGAGGGCGGCACTCATCTGGCGGGCTTCCGCAGCGGTCTCACCCGCACACTGAAAGCCTACGCCGACAAGAGCGGTCTGCTGCAGAAAGCCAAAGTGGACATCACCGGCGACGATTTTCGCGAGGGCCTCACGGCCATCATCAGCGTCAAGGTCGCCGAGCCGCAGTTCGAAGGTCAGACCAAAACCAAGCTGGGCAACGCCGAGGTACGTGGCGCCGTCGACGAGGCGGTCAGCGAGATGCTGGAAAACTACCTCGAAGAGCATCCCAACGAGGCCCGCACCATCGTGGAGAAGGTCATCCTCGCCGCCCGCGCCCGTCAGGCCGCACGCAAGGCTCGCGAGCTGGTACAGCGCGGCAACGTCTTCAGCAGCGGCGGTCTGCCGGGCAAACTGGCCGACTGCCAAGATGGCGACCCCAGCATGTGTGAGATCTACTTCGTCGAGGGTGACTCGGCAGGCGGAAGCGCCAAGCAGGGCCGCGACCGTCGCTACCAGGCCATCCTGCCGCTGCGCGGCAAAATCCTCAACGTGGAGAAAGCCATGCGCCACCGCGCCTTCGAGAGCGAGGAGATACGCAACATTTACACCGCCCTCGGCGTCACCGTGGGCACACCGGAAGACCCGCAGGCACTGAACCTCAGCAAGCTGCGTTACCACAAGGTCATCATCATGACCGATGCCGATGTCGACGGTTCGCACATCGACACCCTCATGCTCACCTTCTTCTTCCGCTATATGCCCGAACTCATCGAGAACGGCTACGTCTACCTGGCCACCCCCCCACTCTATCTGGTCAAGAAGGGCAACCGCCGCATCTACTGCTGGACCGAAGAGGAGCGTCTGTCGGCTTTGGCCGAGATGGGCGACAAGGGCATCCACGTGCAGCGCTACAAAGGTCTCGGTGAGATGAACCCCGAGCAGCTGTGGGAGACGACAATGGACCCCGAGAACCGTCAGCTGCGGCAAATCACCATCGAGAACGCCGCCAGCGCCGACCGCATCTTCAGCATGCTGATGGGCGACGACGTGCCGCCACGCCGCGAGTTCATCGAAAAGAACGCCACCTACGCCAACATCGATGCGTAAGACAATTTGAAAACTGAATACTATGGATAAACGGAATTTATTGCTTATCAGCAACAGCACCATGCGGGGTGAAGCTTACCTCGGCTGGTGCAAGGATATGATTGCCGACTTCTGCCGTCGGCACAATGTGAAGAAGGTGCTCTTCGTCCCCTATGCCGGCGTATCGCTGGCCGAAGGCGGCCTCACCAAAAGCTACGACGCCTACGAGGCCAAGGTTGCCAAGGTGTATGCCGAGTTTGGCGTGAAGCTGACCTCCGTCCACCACAAGGCGCTGCCCATCAACGCCGTCTACGACACCGACTGCGTGGCCGTGGGCGGTGGCAACACCTTCCACCTCGTGCGCGAACTGCAACGTACCGGTCTCATGCAGGCCATCCGCCAGCGCGCCTTCGACGGCATGCCCTACATGGGCTGGAGCGCCGGCAGCAACGTGGCGGGCCCCACGCTCTGCACCACCAACGACATGCCCATCGTCATGCCCGCATCGTTCGACTGCATGGGCATCGTGCCGTTCCAGATCAACCCGCACTACACCGATTTCTTCGACCCCAAGCACGGCGGCGAGACACGCGACGACCGTCTGAAAGAGTACATCATGGTGAACCCCAAGGCCACCGTCGCCGCCATCCGCGAAGCCACAGCGCTGCTGCTCGAAGGGGGCAACCTCCGCCTCATCGGCAATGACAACAAGATGAAGGTCTTCAAAACCAAGCTGGAGAACACCAAGGAATACAGCCTTAAAGACGACCTCAATTTCCTGCTGAAGGCCTAAGGCTCCTGCTCGCTGCGCTCGCGAAATCCTATAAATCTTATAGATTATCCCGCCAACGCGGCAAAATATCAAATATAAAACCGATTCTGCAAAAAGCAGAGTCGGTTTTATATTTGAATGACCGATATTTCGTAACTTTGCAGAATACATTCTAACGAAGAAAAACAATGGCAAAATATATTGGGGCACATGTGAGTGCCAGCGGCGGTGTGGGCAACGCCATACTCAACGCCGAGGCCATCGGCGCCAACGCCTTTGCACTGTTCACCCGCAACCAACGCAGCTGGGTGAGCAAACCCTTGGCACAAGAGGAGATACACACCTTCCGTAGCCTGCTGACAGAACGTGGCTTCGATGCCAGATACGTGCTGCCACACGACAGCTACCTCATCAACCTCGGCTCGCCCGACGAGGAGACGCTGACCAAGAGTCGCACCGCCTTCCTCGACGAGATGAGACGCGCCCAGCAACTGGGACTGCAGATGCTCAACTTCCACCCGGGCAGTCACCTCAACAAAATCAGCGAGGAGGCCTGCCTCGACCAGATAGCCCACGAAGTGAACGGTGCACTGGCACAGACCGAAGGCGTCACCGCTGTCATCGAGAACACCGCCGGACAGGGCAGCAACCTCGGCTGGCGCTTCGAACATATTGCACGCATCATCGACGGCATCCAAGACAAGAGCCGCGTGGGCGTCTGCATCGACACCTGTCATACGCTGGCCGCCGGCTACGACCTGTCGACCGAACAAGGCTACGAAGAATGCTTCGAGGCTTTCGAACGCATCATCGGCATTCAATATCTGCGGGCCATACACCTCAACGACAGCAAGAAAGACACCGGCAGCCATGTGGACCGCCACGAGGTGCTGGGCGAAGGATTCCTGGGCAAAGCGTTCTTCTCCCGCTTCATGCACGACAGCCGTTTCGACGACATGCCCATCATCCTCGAGACCCCCGACCCCACACGCTGGGCCGAGGAAATCCGATGGCTGCGAAGTCTATAAAAAGAAAAATACATTCAATAACCGATAAACAATAAAACCTTAAAACACTAAAACGACAACCGCTCTATCGCCGGCCTTCGGGCGGGAGGAAAGTCCGGGCAACACGAGCCACCATACTTCCTAACGGGAAGGAGCAGAGGAGGAAAGAGCCTATGCTACAGCCAGTGCCACAGAGAATATACCGCCACGGTGCAACAGCCGCGGTAAGGGTGAAAACGCGAGGTAAGAGCTCACGACGGTCAGCAGTGATGCTGACTGGTGGTAAACCTTATGGGTTGAAAGACCAAATATACCGACAGTCAAGGGCCGGCTCGCCCAATACGATAGTTTCCACTATCTCTGTCGGAGGGTAGGTTGATAGAGGCCGTCGGTGACGGCGGCAGTAGATAAATGATAGAGCGGTCGCATCAGCGACCGGACAGAACCCGGCTTACAGGTTGTCGTTTTTTTTCAAGTAACACCACACAAATATCGCGATATGAACCAGCACACTCATTCTCGTTCCCCCTGGCGGTTGCGTCACGCCCTCTGCGGTCTGTGCACAGGCCTGCTACTGCTGACGGTGGCCTCCGGCTGCGACAGCAGCGCGGCACTGCAGCGGACGCTGACACAAAAAACCATAGCCTACGAGATTCATCCTACGGAATACAACCTCACCGATTTGGCGCACAGCTATGGCGAGCTGCTGGAAGCCCAGCTGGGCGACACCATCTACCCCGGTTGCTTTGCCGAATACGGAGTTGCGCTGGCCTTGCTGGGCAAGAACAGCGAAGCCAACCGCATGTTCAACAACGAGGTGTTCTTTTACCCCAACTCAGCCCGCTACGTGCGACAGCTGAAGTTGCAGCTGGTGCCCGAATACATCTCCGACACGGTCAGCGACACCTCCACGATTTATGTCATTGAGCTGGAACCCGAGGAGGTCATAGAAGAGAAGCCGATGACCGCCAAAGACTCGATACAGCAGGCCAAAGCGCTGCAGCGTCAGCAACGCGAAGAGGCCAAACGGCAACAAGCTGAAGCCAAGAAAGCCCAAGCCGAAGAGCGCGACCTGATCAAGAGCATCCGTGCCAAGGAGAAAGAGCAGCGCGATCTAGAGCGTGCCAACGCCAAGGAAGCCAAAGAGCAGGCCAAGAAAGAGGCCGCCAGACAGAAGAAAGAAGCCGCCAAACAGAGAGAGCGTGAAAAAGAGGAGGCAGCCAAAGCCAAAGCGGAACAACGTGCCCGTGAGAAAGAGGCCCGCCGTCACCAGCAAGAGAGCGACGATGAGTAGACAAAATCCAACACCCGACGACATGACACACAGAACAGCGATACGATATATCTTTGCAGCAGCACTCCTGCTGATGGTCATAGGCTGCAAAAGCGAGAAGAAAGTCACCACCTACAGCAGCATCTACAAAGAGCGCCCCGTCAACCTCTACGTGGCACCCCTGCAAGACAAGAGCCAACGGCGGGAAGAGCGTTATCCTCAGGATATCGCCTTCAATGCCGAACGCAATATGGCGGCACTGCATCTGAGCAAAACGCTGGGTCGACCGCTGACAGCCAAAGGCTACTATGTGATACCGCCGCTGGCGGCAAAACAGATTGCCGGCATCGAGAACAACACCTTCAAGGAGTTGAGCGAAGGCGACCTGTTGCGCTACGCCCAGTACTATGGTGTCGACGCCGTGCTGCTCGTCACCATCCACCGCTGGAAAGAGTCCGACGGCGAGCTGCAGCTCTTCCTCGAATACACGCTGCGTTCGTGCAAGAGCAACATCGAGCTGATGCACAGCTGGGTGCTGGGCAGCGTAAAAGCCGAGTACAACTACAAAGGCGAGCGTGTGGCGCGTCCCTTTGACCGTGCCATCATGCAGGACGAAGGGGTCGACGCTGCCACTGCCGTTCGCTGCCGACTGGCGGAAAGAGTCAGCGACCATGTGCTGCGCAACCTCCCCATCAGCTCCAGCAAGCGTCAGTTCGAACAGGACCGCTACCTGAAAGCACACGAAAGCTATTTCCGCTGTTTCCTCAACGAGGACAACGAGGTGGAAATGGAGAAGATCAGCATGGAGGCCTACGAAGAGGAATGCTTTGTGAATTAGTGACCGGTGACTGGATTAACGATGAAACATGCTATTGAACTGCTGGCTTCGCCTCTGCTCTATCCGCACAGGACGCTGACAGGCAGGCACACCGCCGTGGCTGTCGACGTGCTGCGCGCCACCACCACCATCTGCGCCGCCTTCCAGTCGGGTGCCGAGGAGGTGGTGCCCTTGCTGCGTCTGGAGGAGCTGGACACCTACCGACAGAAAGGCTACCAGTCGGCAGCCGAACGCAACGGGCAGCGTGTCGGCGACGCCGAGTGGGGCAACTCGCCCACCGACTATCTGGCCCACGACCTGCGGGGTGTGCGGTTGGCCTTCAGTTCCACCAACGGCACCGTCGCCATCCATACCGCCACCAACGCCGAGCAGGTACTTATCGGCGCCTTCAGCAACCTCTCCACCCTCTGCCATTATCTGCAGGAGCACCCCACCGACGTGGTGGTGATATGCAGCGGCTGGAAAAACGACGTCAGTCTGGAAGACACACTATTGGGCGGTGCCCTTGTCGACCGACTCTATGCATCGGGTCTCTATGAACCCGTCAACGATGCCGCCGCCATAGCCACCGCACTGTGGCATGAGGCGAAAGAACATCTCTACGACTACTGCCG
This sequence comes from Bacteroidales bacterium, assembly GCA_017449975.1. Classification (GTDB taxonomy): domain Bacteria; phylum Bacteroidota; class Bacteroidia; order Bacteroidales; family P3; genus Colimorpha. The sequence goes on along the minus strand of JAFSYK010000007.1, from coordinate 15,764 downwards.
TCACGCCACCCACGTACAACGACTGCAGCGGCTGGGCTACGACAACGACGTGCGGCTGGCGCTACAGTGCGACACCTGTCCCGTTCTCCCCGCCCGTAGCGGCAACGAACCTTTGCGCCGCCTATGCTGACTCCCATCGCCCATATCGAATGCGACCTGTCCGAGAAATTTGGCGTGCCGCGTCAGGCAGGACTGGTGGACATCCCCGCCGTCGTCGTCTTTGAGCCTGAATACCGCATTGCCGAAGCATTGCGGGGCATCGACGGCTACGACTACCTGTGGCTTGTTTGGCAGTTCAACCTCACCGCCGACGCCGGCTGGCATCCCACCGTGCGACCGCCACGGCTGGGAGGCAACCAGCGTGTGGGTGTCTTCGCCACACGCAGCCCCTTCCGTCCCAATCCCATCGGCTTGTCGTCGGTACGACTGGAGCGGGTGGAGATGGACGGCGAACGGGGGCCACTGCTCCACATCGTCGGCGCCGACCTGGTGGACGGCACCCCCATCTACGATATCAAGCCCTACCTGCCTTACACCGACAGCCATCCCGACGCCCGCTGTGCCTTTGGCTCCAATGGCAGCGACCGCCAACTGGAGGTGACGTGTGGCGACGGCGTGCGACACGACACGTTGACATCGGCGCAGTGGGAGACACTGCGACAGATCCTTGCCAACGACCCGCGGCCCCGCTACCAAGACGACCCGGAACGCAGCTATACCATGAGTTTCGGCGGCAAAGAGGTCACCTTCCAAGTGCAAGGCAACCAACTGAAGATTGAGAAAATAGAAAAGAAAAGATAGAGAATCTAGAAGTTCTAGAAATTCTAGAGAATCTAGAGCATCTAGACAATCTAGACTTCCTAGAAAACCAATAAAAGAAAACAGCTATGCAGAAAGTCACCCTTGGACGGTCGGGACTCGTGGTCCCGAAAAACGGTTTCGGCGCATTGCCCATCCAGCGCATCAGTGATGACGCCGCAACCCATCTGATACAGAAAGCCCTGGACGGCGGCATGTACTATTTCGACACCGCCCGCTTCTATACCGACAGCGAAGAAAAGCTTGGCATGGCGTTGCAAGGTCGACGTCACGAGGTCATCATCAGCACCAAGACCGGCGCCACCGATGCTGCAGGCTTCTGGAAAGACCTGGAGACCAGCTTACGGCTGCTGCGTACCGACTATGTGGATCTCTACCAGTTCCACAACCCCGCCTTCTGCCCCAAGCCCGGCGACGGCAGCGGACTCTACGAAGCCATGCAGGAAGCCGTCAAACAGGGCAAGGTGCGCCACATCGGTATCACCAACCACCGGCTGGCTGTGGCCAACGAAGCCATCGACAGCGGACTCTACGAGACCCTGCAGTTCCCCTTCAGTTACCTTGCCTCTGAGAAAGAGCTGGCGCTGGTGGACCGCTGTCGCGAAGCCAACATGGGCTACATCGCCATGAAGGCGCTGGCGGGCGGTCTCATCCACCATGCCGCTACGGCCTACGCCTATCTGGCGCAGTTCCCCCATGTGGAACCCATCTGGGGCATCCAGCATGAATGGGAGCTCGACGAGTTCCTCGCCTTCCAAGACAATCCGCCCGTCCTTGATGACGAGATGCGGGCTCGCATCGCCCACGACCGCGGCGAGCTGACGGGCGACTTCTGTCGCGGCTGCGGCTACTGCATGCCCTGCACCGTCGGCATCCAGATTAACGACTGCAACCGCATGTCGCTCTTCCTGCGCCGCGCTCCTTTCAGCGTCTACCTCACCGACGAGTTCAAGGAGAAGATGGAGGTCATCAACCAGTGTGTCGACTGCGGATTGTGCAAAACCCGCTGTCCCTACGGCCTCGACATCCCCACCCTGCTACGACGAAACTACACCGACTTCCAGGAGCACTGGGCACGTCGTGAAGAACTGCGTAAACAACAAAAATGCCAATAACCATGACCTTCCGACTGTTTCGCGACCTCACCGTCTGTATCGCCATCGCGCTCACGGCTGTCTCCTGCCATGCGCAACAAAGCGTACAACAGGAAATCCCGACCGCATTTGTGCTACCTGCCTGCATCGACAGCAACGCCGTGGTGCATCACCATGCTTTCAGTCTGGAATACAGCGAAGCAGACGAACAGCCCCGCTGGGTGGCCTATATGATTTGTCGCAGCCGGATAGACGGTCCCTACAGTCGCAAGAGCACGCCGGGATGCCAGTTCCGATCCGACAATGCCGTGCGCACACAAAGTGCCACACCTGCTGACTACAAAGGCAGCGGCTATTCCCGCGGCCATCTGGTACCCGCCGCCGACATGAAGTGGGACTCGCTGGCGCAGGTCGAGACCTTTTTGTTGAGCAACATCTCACCGCAACGCGACAATTTCAACAGCGGCGTGTGGAACCGCATGGAGATGCAGGTGCGCCGCTGGGCGGATGAATACGACACCCTATTTGTTGTGACAGGTCCGCTGCTCATGGACGGAGGCGCCGAACAGATTGGCATGAATCAGGTCACCGTACCCACCGCCTTCTACAAAGCCATCTATTTCCCCGCACGCCACCAAGCGGTGGGCTTCCTCATCCCGCATGAGAAAAGCAAGGCCGCCCTCAGCACCTTCGCCATGTCCATCGACGAGCTGGAAACCAGAACCGGCATCGACTTCTTCGCCGGCATGCCCGACGAAGCCACCATCGAGTCATCCTTCGACATAATAATAGACAAATAAGAAAAATCTTACACACTAACGCACTCCCACACTAACACATTTACGCATTCACACATTAAAGCATTCTCACCCCCATGCATCCTGACACCCTACCCTTCTTCATAGAACTGGAACGCAACAACAACCGCGAATGGTTCCAGGCCAACAAAGCCCGCTGGGACGCCATCCGAGAGGAGTTCACCGCACTGACCGCACAGGTCATCGACGCACTCTCACCCCTGGACCCCACCATCGGTCACCCCGACCCCAAGCGTTGCGTCTATCGCATCTACCGCGACCTGCGCTTCTCGCCCGACAAGCGTCCCTACAAAACACATGCCGCCTTCTTCCTGAGCAGTGGCGGCATCAAGCGCACCGGCGCACCCGGCTACTACCTACAGGTGGGCCAGTCGGACTACGGGCTGGACGAGGGCTGCTCGCTGGGCGGCGGCATCTTTATGCCCGACGCCGCCACGCTGGCGGCCATCCGTCAGGAGATTTACTACAACTACGACGAATTCCGCAGCATCGTCGACAACCCCACCTATAAGCGCTTTTTCGGCGACACCTTCTTCACCGTGGGCAAACTGATCAGAGCCCCGAAAGGCTACCCCAACGACTGGGAAGGTGTCGAATGGTTGAAATACAAAGACTACTGCACCTCATACACACTCAGCAGGAAGGAGGTGGAGAGTCCTCACCTGCTGGAGCACGTCATGGAGGTTTTCAAAGCCAGTCTCCCGCTGAACCGGTTCATCCAACGCGCCATGGGAATGGAACAATAAAGAAAGAGCCTTGACCTGCGGGTCAAGGCTCTTTCTCTTTGGGTTACTAAACCTTACATCAGTCTTTGATGTTGGGCTCCTCGAGGCCGAGACCCTTCTTCTTGTCAACCACCTTCAGGTAGAGACCGATGAGCAGGGCGGCAACGCCGAGGCAAGCCAACATGACCAAAGCCCAGGTATAGTTCAGATCCGTGGCGGCGGTGCCCTCGGGGTTGGTGCTGTTCAGCACCTTACCAATCAACAGCGGGAAGAGCCACAGACCGATATTCTGAATCCAGAAAATCAAAGCATAAGCAGAGCCGATGATCTTCTCGTCGACCAGCTTCGGCACCGAAGGCCACAGAGCGGCAGGCACCAGCGAGAAGGAGGCACCCAGCACGAGGATGGTGACGTATGCCACCACCGTACCGCCGACAGCGCTGCCCTTGAACATCGGCAGAATGAAAGCGAAGGTGAGGTGGCAGATGACCAAGAGGATAGATCCAATCATCAGCATCGAAGCAGCCTTGCCCTTGTGGTCAACATAGCTACCCAGGATGGGGGTGATAGCCACAGCCAGCAGCGGGAAAACGGCAAAAATGGTCTCAGCGGTGCCACGCATGTAACCCATGTAGCAATAGACCACAAGTGCCATAACGGCCAATGCCATCAGACCATATTTCATTGCCTTGTTCTTCTTCATGAAGTTGCTGGTGAAGGAAGCGGCAGCCACAACGAGCATCAGGATGTACTGCACCCAGGTCACCGTCTCACCACCCCAGAAGCTGTTGGGATCGGCGGGCGTGAGGCTGAGGTTGCACTGCAGCATATTGACAGCATATTTCTGGAAGGGGAAGATGGCGCTGTAGTAAAGCACGCAGAGGAGAGCCACCAGCCAGAAACCGAGACTGGAGAGAATCTTGCCGATATCGGAAATCTTGAAGGGATCGTCCTTCTCCTCGGCCTCGCCGGTCTGTGCGTCGAGCTTCTTATCCATGAAGAAGTAAGTGATGAACATGATGAGCGCAATGCAGAGCAGCACCACGCCAAAAGCCACCGAACGGCTGACCTCGACCTGACCACCCAGCTTGGCAAAGTAGGGGCTGAAAATCATGCAGGTGGCCACACCCAAACGGGCCAGTGCCATCTCGGAACCCATGGCCAGAGCCGTCTCACGACCCTTGAACCACTTGACGATACCGCGGCTGACGGTAATACCCGCCATCTCGGCACCGCAACCGAAAATCATGAAACCGACAGCGGCCATCTTGGCGGCGGCGGGCATGCCACGGTAGAAGGGAGAAACGCCCAGCTCGTCGAATCCGGGGATATAGTTCAGATTGTTGTTGAACCAAGTCTCCAGACCGCTTCCGATAAAGCTCTCGCTGATGGCGTAATACTTGATGATACCACCCACCAGCATCACAGCGCCCGAAAGCACAGCGGTGAAGCGGACACCCATCTTGTCGAGGATGATACCGGCAAAGATGAGGAAGAACACGAAGACGTTGAGAAACGTCTCAGCACCCTGCATCGTGCCGAAGGCGAGGCTGTCCCACCCGCGGGTTTCCTGCATCAAGTCCTTGATAGGCGACAAGATGTCCATGAAAATGTAAGCGCAGAACATGCCCAGTGCCAACAGCAACAAGGCAATCCAGCGAATCGCCGCACTGTCGCGCAGTGTGGCTTTTTGATTAACGTTAGTAAAGTTTTCTGCCATAATAATATATTATTAATTAGGAATTCATTTAATAGATTAATAGGGAACAAAGGTACGCCTTTTTCCGCAATCTACAACCTTGAAAGACGAAAAAAAAGAGAAAATCAAGCCACCGTGAACTTCTGAACAATGCGGTCGGTGTAGCTTTTCGACACCGGAATCGGCTTGTCGCCATAGGCCATTTCCAACACAAATCCATCCTTTTCGCGACGTAACAGCTTCACATTGTCGATGTTGACGATATAACCGCGGTGGCAGCGCATCAGGCCCCATTTCTCGTAGAGCTGCTCCACCTGCTTCATCGAATTATGCAGGATAAAACTCTCCACCTTGTTGTCGTCAGACAAGTAATGGATATTCGTGTAGTTATCCATCGACTCCACATAGAGCACCTGTGAGCGACGGGTGGAGAAGGCCAGACGTCCGCCCTTGTCGTAAAAATTGATATTGTCCCCCACCTGCGGAGTCTCCTCCACCTGCTGCTGCACCATCAAGTTGAGCCGCTCTATCTGTCGGTTACGTTCACCCAACACCAGTATCAGCGCATAAAAAAGATAGGGTATGGAAAGAATACTGAAGACATCAAAAAAGATACGTCCCCATAGACGGGAAAAGGAAATATCCGACCCGGCATTGATTGCGTTGGTTACAAGCGTGAGGATGAACGAAAAAACAAAAAACTCACCCAGAATCCACAGCAGATAACCTCCCAGGCTGATGATCTGCTTTCGCATCAATCTGTAGAGAACGATACGACTGATAACCAACGTAATGAATCCCATCCCAACGACCACAGCCGTATAGCCCGTAGCGCTCCATTTGGGCAGGATGCTCACCACATATTTGAATCCGATAGGTTGGTAGACTGCGATAAAGAATACAGCTACCACAAGAACAAATGTAATAAAATATATAATATCCCGCTTACGAGACAGAAAATCGGGGGCAGTTTGTCGTAGTTTGTCTATCAGAGGCATAGTTAAATTTCTACATTCCACCAAGCATAGGAAAATTTCGCCAAAAATACGCATTTTTCGCCAAACTACGCCCTGTGGCAACAAAAATTAAGAAAATGACGGTATATTTTTTTCGTTCCTTTGCAGCGACTTTTTTAAACTAAAATAGTACACCACCACGCGTAAGCGCAATAAAAAGTCAAGCAAGCACAACACAAAATTTCTCACAAAACAGAAACCAACACATGAAAATTATAGGAACAGGTAGTGCGGTACCCAAAAAAGTTGTGACCAACGACATGCTGTCCGAGTTTTTGGACACCAATGACGAATGGATCACCACCCGCACAGGCATCCACAACCGTCATCTGTTGACCGAAGAAAATCTGCTCGACCTCGCCATCGAGGCATCGAAAAATGCCATCGCCTCGTCGGGCGTCGCCCCCAAGGACATCGACCTTATCATCTGTTCGAATGTCGCCAACAACTACATCACCCCTTCCATGAGCACCATGGTGGAGGGCGAGATTGGCTGCGAGTGTCCCTGTATAGATATGAATGTAGCCTGCGCCGGATTCATCTACGCGCTGGACTACGCCGAGGCATACTTCATTGCCCGCGGCGCCCGTAACATACTGGTACTCTGCGCAGAAGAACCCACCCGTTTCCTCAACTGGAAACAGCGCGAGAACAGCGTCCTCTTTGGCGACGGTGCCGGTGCCGTAGTGCTGACCCGAGGCAACGACATGTTGGGCAGTCGCTTGCGTGCTGTCTCCAACAAAGAAGTCATCATCTACCGCAAGCGCATGGAGCCCACCCCCTATGAGGTCGAAGGTGTCAACATCGACGCACCCCTCTACATGAACGGACGCGAGGTGTTCCGCATGGCCGTCAAATCGTCGCAGCAAGACCTGCAGTATGTACTCGAGCACGCCGGCGTCGACCCGCTGAATGTAGAGTACTACCTGTTGCACCAGGCCAACCAGCGCATCATTGATGCCATCCAGGAAGGCATGCGCCTGCCCAAGAAGAAATTCCCCTCCATCATCGGGGAATACGGCAACACCTCGTCGGCCAGCATCCCCATCCTGCTCGACATGATGCACCGCAACGGTGAGTTGCACAGTGGCGACCTGTTAGCAATGAGCGCCTTCGGCGCGGGATTCGTCAGTGCCGCCGCACTCATCCGCTGGAGCAAGTAGTCCCCCACCCCGTCACACACACCCATTTCATGCGCGAAACAGTTCCGTTTTGGCATGAACATGTGGAAAAATTATCCTTAACAAAACAAAAAAAAACTTTATATTTGCAAAATGATGAACCGAGTAGTTATTACAGGCATCGGCTGTATTTCGCCCGTTGGAAATGATATAAACACACTGTGGGATAACCTGACCAAGGGTTATTGTGGCATTGACCTCATACACAGCATCGACGCTACGAACCTGCCTGTGAAAGTCGCCGCCGAAGTCAAGGAGTTCAACCCCGAGACCTTTGGCATTGACAAGACCATGATTCGTCACAACGACCGTTTCGCCCTTTTCGCATTGGCGGCTGCCGCCCAAGCTATGGCCGACAGCGGACTGCGTGTGGGCGAGGACATCGACCCGCGCCGTTTTGGCACCGCCATCGGCAGCGGCATCGGCGGCATCACGACCTTCGAGCGCGAGCACACCAACAAGATGCAGTACGGTCTGCGCCGTATCTCGCCACTCTTCATCCCCGAGATGATTATCAACATTGCCGGCGGCAATGTCGCCATCACCTATAATGCACAGGGCCCCAACATCCCGATCGTGACCGCCTGCTCCACCGGTACCCACAGCGTGGGCGAAGCCTACCGCCTCATCCGCGAAGGTCGTGCCGACGCCGTCATCACCGGCGGCACCGAGTCGGCCGTCTGCGAGATGGCCATCGGCGGCTTTGCCAACATGAAGGCCCTCACCACTGCCGAGGACCCCATGGCGGCATCTCTGCCCTTCGACGCCCGTCGTCACGGCTTTGTGCTGGGCGAAGGCTGCGGCATCCTCATCCTCGAAAGCGAGACACTGGCCAAGAAACGTGGCGCCAAGATCTATGCCGAAGTCTGTGGCTACGGCAACACCTGCGACGCACACCACTACACCGCTCCGCACCCCGACTGCAGAGGCGGCGCCGAGTCGATGCGTCTGGCACTGGAAGAGGCTGGATTCAAGAGCGACGAGAAACTGTATATCAACGCCCACGGCACCGGAACGCCCCTCAACGACAAGGGTGAGACCAAAGGCATCAAGGCTGCCCTCGGTGAAGAGGGTGCCCGCAAAGCCATGATCAGCAGCACCAAGTCGATGCACGGCCACATGCTCGGCGCAACGGGTGCCGTCGAACTCATCATCAGCGCTTTAGCACTGAAGAACGGCGTCATCCCGCCCACCATCCACCTCGACGAACCCGACCCCGAGTGCGACCTCGACTACACCCCCCACACCGCCCGTCAGTGGCAGGCCGACATCGCCATCAGCAACACCTTCGGCTTTGGCGGCAACAACGCCACCGTCGCACTGAGGAGATACTAACCCACAACATCCATTAGAAAACAATAAACCATTATATTATGCTTACACGTGAAGACATTAAAGAGTTCCTGCCCCACCGCGAGCCCATGTTGCTGGTCGACGATGTGGACATGGAAGGCAACGAAGCGGTAGCCCACCTCCATATCAGAGGTGACGAATACTTCCTGCAAGGACATTTCCCCGGCAACCCAGTGGTGCCCGGCGTCATCCTGTGCGAAATCATGGGACAGTCGTGCTGCATCCTCATCAAGGACGAGCTGGTGGGTCGCACCCCGTTCTACGCCGGTGTGGACAACGTGCGCTTCAAGCACCCCGTGCGTCCGGGCGACACCATTACGGTGCGCGGACACATCACCAGCCATCGCGGCCTGACCTACTTTGCCGACGCACAAGCCACCGTCGACGGCAAGTTGTGCGCCAAAGGCTCTTTGATTTTCACTCTAATCGACAACAAATAAAACAATTAGACCCATTGGCCCCATAGGTCCAATTAGTCCCATCAAACTACTTATCCATGAAACTTCTTGAAAACAAGATAGCCCTGATTACCGGTGCCTCGCGCGGTATCGGTCGCAGCATCGCCCTCACCTTTGCCGAGGAGGGTGCCACCATCATCTTCACCGACCTGAAAGAGGACGACAACAGTCGTTCGCTCGTCGAAGAAATCAAAGCCAAAGGTCTCGACGCCACCTTCATCGCCTCCGACGCTTCCAACTACGACCAAACCGTTGAGGTCGCCAAGCAGGTGGCTGAAAAATACGGCCGACTGGATGTGCTGGTCAACAACGCCGGCGTGACGCGCGACAACCTGCTGCTGCGCATGTCGCCGCAGGATTGGAGCATGGTTATCAACATCAACCTGAGTTCCTGCTACAACTTCTGCAAAGCGTTTGCCCAAATGATGATGAAGCAGCGCAGCGGCAGCATCATCAACATCAGCTCCATCGTGGGCATCAATGGCAACGCCGGTCAGTGCAACTACTCGGCTTCGAAAGCCGGCATCATCGGCTTCACCAAATCGCTGGCCAAAGAGCTGGGCTCACGCAACATCCGCAGCAACGCCATCGCCCCCGGATTCATCGACACCCCGATGACCAAGCAGCTGAGCGACGAGGTGCGTGCCGGTTGGATCGAGGACATCCCGCTGAAACGCCCCGGCACCGACAAGGACGTGGCCAAGACGGCTGTCTATCTGGCCTCCGACCTCTCAGACTACATCACCGGACAGGTTATCTGCTGCGACGGTGGTCTGGTGCTTTAATTCTCACCCACAACATTTCGAACTATGAAACCTTTGAAGATAGTTGTTCTTGCCAAGCAGGTGCCCGACACACGCAACGTTGGCAAAGACGCCATGACGGCCGAAGGCACCGTGAACCGTGCCGCCCTGCCCGCCATCTTTAATCCCGAAGATCTCAACGCCTTGGAGCAGGCGCTCCGCATCAAGGAGCAGAACCCCGGCACCACCGTGGGTCTGCTGACCATGGGACCGCCACGTGCCGGCGAGATCATCCGCGAAGGTCTGTACCGCGGCGCCGATACCGGCTGGCTGCTCACCGACCGTCTCCTTGCCGGTGCCGACACCCTGGCCACCAGCTATGCTTTGGCCACCGCCATCAAGAAGATTGGCGACGTCGACCTCGTCATCGGAGGCCGCCAGGCCATCGACGGCGACACCGCCCAGGTGGGTCCGCAGGTGGCACAGAAACTGGGTCTCAACCAGGTGACCTACGCTGAGGAGATTCTCAAAGTCGAGAACGGCAAAGCCACCATCCGTCGCCTCATCGACGGTGGCGTGGAGGTAGTGGAAGCCCCGCTGCCGCTGGTGGTGACCGTCAACGGCAGCGCCGCAGAGTGCCGTCCGCAGAACGCCAAGCTGGTGATGAAATACAAATATGCCGCCTGTCCGCTGGAAGTGGCTGACGACGACACGCGCAAAGGTCTCCGCCAAGAGCGTTCCTATCTGAACCTCACCCAGTGGAGTGTGGCCGACGTGGACGGCGACCCCAGCCAGTGCGGTATGAGCGGCAGCCCAACCAAGGTCAAGGAGGTGCAGAGCATCGCCTTCCAGGCCAAAGAGAGCAAGACGCTCACCGGTGCCGATGCCGACATCGACGGACTCATCAAAGAACTGCTAAACGACAAAATCATTGGATAATGCTTGAATGCTTGAATGTGCAAATGCTTGAGTGTGCTTGCGCAAGTATACTCACACAACCAAGCAATCAAACAATCAAACAATAGGAAAATGAACAACGTATTCGTATATATAGAGATAGAAGGCACCGAGGTGCGCGAGGTCTCGCAGGAACTGCTGACCAAGGGTCGCAAGCTGGCCAATGAGCTGGGCGTGGAGCTCCATGCCATCGCCATCGGCACCGGCATCAAGGGCAACATCGAAGATCAGATCCTCCCCTACGGCGTGGACAAACTCTTCGTCTTCGACGCCCCCGAGCTGTTCCCCTACACCTCTGCGCCGCATACCGACATCGTGGTGAACCTCTTCAAGGAGGAGCTGCCACAGATCTGCCTGATGGGTGCCACCGTCATCGGTCGCGACCTGGGTCCGCGTGTCAGCAGCAGCCTCACCAGCGGCCTCACCGCCGACTGCACGCAGCTGGAAATCGGCCCCTATGAGGATAAGAAGAGCGGTAAGACCTACGACAAGCTGCTCTATCAGATTCGTCCCGCCTTCGGTGGCAACATCGTCGCCACCATCGTCAACCCCGACCATCGTCCTCAGATGGCCACCGTGCGCAGCGGCGTCATGCAGAAAGCCGTCTACGAAGGCAGCGCCAAGAAAGAGGTCGTCTATCCCGAGGTAAGCAAGTATGTCTCGCCCGAAGCCTTTGTCGTCAAGGTGCTCGACCACCATGTGGAGGCCGCCAAGCACAACCTCAAGGGTTCCCCCATCGTCGTCGCCGGTGGCTACGGCGTAGGCTCCAAGGAGGGCTTCGACAGCCTGTTTGAGCTGGCTAAGGTGCTCCACGGCGAGGTGGGCGGCAGCCGTGCCGCCGTCGACGCCGGCTGGATTGACAACGACCGCCAGATTGGACAGACGGGCGTCACCGTGCACCCGAAAGTCTATATCGCCTGTGGTATCAGCGGACAGATCCAGCACATCGCCGGCATGCAAGACTCGGGCATCATCATCAGCATCAACAGCGACCCCGAGGCCCCCATCAACAAGATTGCCGACTACGTCATCACCGGCACTGTCGAAGAGGTCGTCCCCAAGCTGATCAAATACTACAAGCAGAACAGCAAGTAGGTAACGTTTGACGTCTAACGTTTAATGTTTAACGTTTAACGTTTGATGTTTTACACCTTATTATTCAACTATTACTAGAAAACTATAAAGATTTATTGATAATTAAAAACGGAATACCCCGGATGCTTGCGCATTCGGGGTATTCTCTTTTGTATTCGTAGCCAACTGTGACTGCCTTACATCTGCTTGGCCTTAATGTTCAGCCGTGTGGCCAAAGCGGCAGCAGCCTGCCAGTTCTGCGCTTCAATCAGTCTCGTCAACTCATCAACACCATCGGCAACCTCTTGACGGTTGCGTCGTCCCAACTCGGACGTTTTGTTGGCGCTGAAACGAACGGACTCATAAAGATTCTTGACAGCCTTCTTGGCTGCGGGGTCGGAAACCATGGGCAGATAGCTGGAGAGAATCGGCGCCACGTCACGTACATAGCTGTGATCCTCGTACTGCTCTCTCAACGAAGCCTCGGTAACCTGATTCGCTTTGCTGTGAATAATGAAACGGATTACAAAGACAAGCAGTACAATAATGTAGATCGTAAGGAGAATGGTGACGTAGTTGTGGACAAAGAAAGATGCATCAGCCACAGCTTTGGGCATGCCGCGCATCAGAAGCGCACCAACGACGGCGGCACAGCTCAGGATGGTCTGTACATAGAAATACCTGAGGGGGATATACACCACCGTCAAACTGTACACTTCGTCACCCTTGCCATTATACGTCATCATGCTGATGCAGGCAAAGAGGAACGACAACGTCATGAAGCCATAGGACACCCATTCGGCAGCCCCGCACTTGGAGGGATCCACCCAAAGGAAGAAGATGGCATTGATGGCAACAAAAACCAGCACCATCAAAAGGAGTGCAGTCGATTTAATACCTTTCATATTTGCAGTTGTTAAGAAATTATGGAGTTAAAGTGGAAGTTAAACTTCCTTTTTTACTTCCCTTTGTTTTGATTATTATTAATCGTCAATTACATCGCTGGCGGAGCGGGCGGCGTCGGAGGCATGGGCGGAGGACAATTAGACGCGAAGAGCTGTTGCAGCTCGGGAACCGTATTGGCGGCAGCCCACTGCGCCATACCTTGCTTCCACACCAACGTTTCAGGTGTCAGCTGACCCGACTGAAGATACTGAGACATCTGCTGCATCGGAACGGGTCCCACCTGCTGATTGTTGATGAAGAGATGGAAAGAGGCCATGGGAGGCGGAGCTGCGGCAGGCTGTGCCGGCTGTGCCTGTTGCTGACCCATCATGGGCTGACCCATCATCTGCTGTCCCATTCCAAAGAACGAGCCAGCCGCTGCCATACCCATACCGATACCAGCGCCAATACCGCCCGTACCTTGGTTGGCAGCCATCGTCTTCATGATGTCAACCTGTTGCTGAGCCGCCCAATTCTGACCCAGAATACCCATCACCTCGCTATCGGCCTTGGCATTGCGGATTTTGGAGATGGCATCCATACCAATCTCATCATAACGGCGACGCAGTTCGTCGTCGTTGATTTCCAGATTGCCGATGGAGAACTTCTCCAATTCAATACCATACGCCTCCATCGATTCGGCGATAGAGGGAGAAATCTGATCGCTGATCTCTTTCTGACGGGACTGGATGCCCAAAATCTCCCCTTCAAGGTTATTGATTACCTGGGCGATATTGGAGACAATGGTCTCCTTGAATTCGTTTTTGAAATAGTCCTGCAGCGCTTCCGGGCCAAAGGCAACGATATTGTTACCCAAAAGTTTGAAGATAAACTTACCCGCATCGCCGATATGCACCTTGTAGCTGCCGCGGGCAAAGAGCTCGGTCTGGATGCCCAGCAGCTTGTCACGCACCTGGATGGCACCCGAGCCCCACTTGATCTCGATGCTCGACGCCGTGCGGACAAAGTAGACACGGCAGTTGAAGGTACTCACGCCGCCGGTAAAGGCGTTGCGCAGACGACTGATGAAGGGATAGTTCTCCGTCTCCAACTGGAAACGACCTTCATAAAACATCTGTTGTATCTCGCCATTCTTTTCGAACACGGCCTGTTCGCCAGGATGGACTATCAGCGTGGAATTGGTGTTAAAATCCTCATCGGGATGCAAGGTGATCATGTCACCACCCAAACCAACATTTTCAATCACTTCGGCAAAATGCTTCTCTCCGCCTACGTAGTTGGCTTCCTTGGGGTCTTTCTTAAATAATCCCATAGTGTTTGTTTATTTTTGAAAATATGAATGTTAATTGGAAGTTAAATTGGAAGTTAAAGAGGAAGTTAAAAAGGACAAATGAAATTGTAAAGTTGTGAAAATGTGAAGTTGTGAATTTCTTAACATCTTAATGTCTTAACATCTTAACGTTAATCAATCTAACCCATTACGGGATCGGGAACTCTGGAACATCGTAAGTCACCTCGGCACGCATACGCTGCATGGCACTCTGCTGTTTGGCACGCTGCAAAGCCTCGTATTTCGCACGGAACTCCTTACGGCGTTTTGTATTAACAGCCTTGCAAATAAGAATATCAATACCTTTCGGAATAGCAGCCACAGCCACCCAGGCCACCAAGAGAAGTCCCGAGAGGAAATAGCCGATAATACCCAAGACAATCAGCGTAATCAGCGTACCCCAGAAGGCATTGATAAACCCCGCCACGATGGGGATGGCGACAAGGATACCCAGAATAATAGCCAGGGTGATCGACACCGGTCTCATCTCCGTGTAATTCGGCCGCGGCATGTCGACAAAGGGATAATTCGAAACATTGAAACGATAGTCGTCGGCGCCGGCAGTGCCAATGAATTGATACATGTTACCATCCAGTTCGAGCACCTCCTCGACAAAGGGCAAGCAATAGTAGTTGGGTGTGGGATCGTAATTACCGATATCCGTATGCGAAAACTCATGTTTGCACTCCGCTGCCGACAACTCCTTGCTCATCACATCCGTATCACGGATGTCGTCGCTGTTGAAAGGAACCAGCTTACTCGTGGGGAAGAATTTCTCATAATCATCTATGAGCATATACGGCGTCCCGCACATCTTCTCAAAAATACTCTTACCGTAACTGCACATGGGGTAAAGTGCGCGCTCGTTGGCACGGCCGAACTCTCTAACCCAAATATACTTACGCTTGAGACTGACGGAACGCATCCGCGCGAAGGAATTCTGTCCGTCGTTGTCCATAATGTACTGCATGAATATCTGGTGATACTGCTCAATGGTGAATCGGAAGGGCAGAATACGCTCAATGAGCACATTGTCATCATACTCACCATTGGCACCCGTCAGACGGATACTCTCGCCACAAGTAGGACATTTTGCCCAACCGCTACTCAGAATATCCTTCGGACCCAACATCTCACCGCAGTAAGGGCATTTCAACTTCTGTGTATCAATACCCACCTGAGGGGCTGATGGAGCCGATCCAGACACAGACCCACCCGCCGCGGGAGGTGCAGGAGGCATAGGGGGAACGGGCGCCTCGGGAGCCATCGGGTTACCACAGTTCGGGCAAACGCGCGCCTTATCAGATACTTCTTTTCCACATTCGGGACATTTTACCAACGCCATAGTTTTTCTTTTTTTGGTTTAAAATTATCTTAAATTTAACTTACAAATACGTCAAATTAGACACTATTTAGCATTGCAAATATACAAAAAAATATATCAATCAACTTAGAAGCTGTTTAAATTTAATTCAATGTTTTTCTTAAAGTACATGAACGGCATCTTTTTCACCTTTCCTCAGTCACAATTTCCTCGCCTTCTTCGAAAAGTGGGAACTTTTCGAGGCTCGGCTCACAAGTCCACAGGACT
>JAFSYK010000056.1 GCA_017449975.1 Bacteroidales bacterium | reverse complement strand
TCGGAGGCCGTTGACACAGACTTCCGAGGTCCTGGCGACAAAGGGCTGTCGGCTGATGAAGAGACCGGACAAGAAATCAATACTCGCGGCCTTGATGATGCGCGGCACCAAGTCGGAAAGGCGGACTTGTGCAGCGTTGCCGTCAGAGTCGTAGCCCAGGGTTGAAAGCCTGGGAACGGATGCGGGGTCGGCGGTCGGGAGGGATGTGATTTCTAAATCTTCCATTGCACTTTGATTGATGGGGTTGATGGGTTTGATGGGCTGCAATGATATTGCAGCATACGCAACAGGGCTAACTGGTGGTGAGGGTCAGGGGGCTGCTGTGGAGGGCGAGGGGTCGCCCACCGACGAGAAGACGGAAGATCCGACGGGGCAGTCAGGGTGTTACGGTGTCGATGCCGACGACTTCGGGCTGGAGATAGACGGCGGCGCTGTTGATGCCTCCATAGCTGTTGGCCGAGGCAGTGAAGGCGGTGCGTCCCTGATAGGTGGCAAGAGCGGAGTTCTCGACGAAGAAGAGTTGGGTGCTGACCTTCAGGGCACCGTCGGCAGTCTCGCGGCTATGCACCCAAACGGCTGCGCCGTTGGTAATCTGCTGTGAGGTAGCAAGGCAGCTGTCGGCTACAGAGAAGCCAATCTTATCCACGACATCCCAAAGTTTGGCATCCTCGGCGTTGTTGAGAACGACCTTATATCCCTTGATGGTGGCGCGAGGGGTGCGGGTCACGGTGTCGATGGACTGGATGCCGTGGAAGAAAGTAAGTTGGTCGCCCTCGTCGAAAGAATCGTTGTTGTCGATGACAGCCTGTGAGAACTGTCCGACAGTGGTGTTGGCATCGATGGCGAGGGTACCCAGCCTGATGCTGCTTACAAGAATGTTAGAGGCATTCTTGGCCATACTGATGCTCGGCAGGGAGCCGCGTGTGATTTGGTAGGGTGCGAGGATAGCCCCGCCGTTGAGCTTGATGGTCTTGGTGATATAGACCTTGACAACGTCGATGTTGGCCTGGATGAAGGCGTTGAAGACCGACATCTGGGGCGGCAGGTTCTCGTAGCCACGACGGAGCATAGAGTCGAACTGCTTGTAGATGGCGGCGAGGTTGCCCCACTGGGTGCGGCGATCCATCTGCCGAGCAGAACGGCGAGGGATGGCCGGTTTGACGGGCAGCTCACTGACGATGGTACCGCGCTTGGTCTGACGGTAGAGGAGCTGGCCTACCTTGCCGCTGATTTTGGTGTTGACACCAAAGATTTTTGCCATAATGTTTTTCCTTTCTGTTTTTAATGTTGAACTTTTGTTGGCTGTCCTCTCGGCGTGTTCCATATGTGCACCTATGGATTGGCTTTGAAAGACGTGGCAAAAGTACAGGGGTGGCAAAAAACGGAATCGGGAGATGTCGGGATAAATGCGGGATTTGTGGTGGGTTTATACTGCATGCATACGAGAGATGACGGAATAAACAGGCTAAATAAAAGAGACAAAAACCAGCTAAACGATACAACCGGCGTAGAAATTGACGAAAAAAAACAGCCGTGTGCATTGTTGATGCAAACGGCTGATATATAAACAAGTGTTATTACAAGATAACTACTTCATTCGTTTACGGTACTCGTTGGGGGTCTCGCCGGTTACGGTGCGGAAGAAATTGTTGAAGTTGCTCTGGTCCATGCCTCCGAGGGTAAGGGCGATGGTGGAAATGGACGAATCGGAGTATTGCAGCAAACGCTTGGCCTCGGTGATGGAACGATCCTTCACGATAGCAGCAGGGGTAAGACCCACCGTGACACGCACAGCGTTGGAGAGCATCTTCTCGGACACGCCGAGTTGTTTGGCGTACTGCCACACTTTCCAACCCTCCTTGAAATGTTCTTCCAATAGATGTCGGAAACGGATGAAAAGTGCGTGGTTGGGGTTGGTAATATCCATTGTCTGCCATGAATAGTTGGGTATTGTTCGTTGTACAATGATGAGTATAAGCTGGAACAGGTACTGCAAAGCCCGACGATGGCCAAAAGCACTTGGCGGCTGACCGCACTCGGTACGCAAGTCTTCTATGAGGTCGCGGATAACAGGTGCAGCCTTGCCGTCCAGCTGGTAGTAGGGCTGGGCATAGGCGGCATCGAGGATACCGTATTTCAGCAGAAGGTTTTCCTTGTGAGTGTCGTCCACAAGGAATCCTTCGTTGAAACAGATGGCTGTGCCGTGGGTGCCCTCGTCGTGGGAGATGTACATCACCTGTCCGGGCTGCACAATGAAAACGGTGTTGGGGCCGTAGTGATAATTTTTCCCATCCACCACGGTGATGCCGTTGCCCGACGATACCCAAGCCACCTGATAGAAATCATTCCGTTGTGGTTTGGCAGTCACTTCGCGGTTGGCGGAAAGCACATCCTCCAAATTATACAGCGTAAATCCCATTTCCTGGTCTTCAGGAAACAAACTGTTGGTCTCTAATTCTGTATTATTCATCTTGTTACTCATTCAGATAATGATTTTGTACACAATGCAAAGATAAGAAAAATAATGGAAATTGAAGAATGAATGTAGTATCGTTTTTCTGGTGATTTTACGCCTTTCGCTGGTGAATTTCGAAAATTACCAGCTTTTGGCGGAAAAGAATAAAGCTGTTCTATTGGAGTGGAAGTACTTTTGCATCAGAAAACAAAGGAGAGAAATAATTCAAGAAAATACTAAAACACAAATAATTACACTTAAAAACAGGTTAAAAAATGAAAACAAATCAAAAAATCAGGAGCGAGCCTTGTAAAAGAACACGAGAGGCTTTGTTAGGCAGACCGCCCCCCCCGTTGGATGTCAGAGGTCTGAAAAAAGTAGTAATTAATATAAATCATTAAAAATGAAAAATATAAAGCGAATATTATTCACAGCCGGGATGCTTATAGGGTGCAGTGCCGCCATCGGGCAGACTGGCAGTGGCATATTGCCCACACCGGCGTTTCATTGGCGTTGCAGTGCGGGGAATGCCATTTTAAACCACAACCCTGCAATGCAGGTGTCGAGCGGCGCAATAGTCTTTGACAGTATTCCTTACGCCAAAGACTATACAATGATAGTAGTATATAAACCTGTTTCAGGTGGAGAAACCGCACTATGGCAGATGACGTTTGGGGACAGTATTATGCGAGGCCTGACCACAGAGAGAATTTTGTCGGACAGTATCTCCATCCGCTATGCCGAGCAGACGGACGGAACTCCAACCATCAATACACTACGCCAGTCTTCGCCCGACAGCACAATGCCTTATGTCAGGCTTGCCGTTGGTGGCGGCGGAGAGTTGGATGTGGCAGAGGTTGTGTACTATGCCGAACGCCTCGGCAATGCTACATTGCGCAAAGTGCAAAGCCAACTTGCCGTGCGTTACGGCATCACACTTGGACCTGTTTCCTATCTTGACGGAGCGGGACACCACATCTGGGAATATGCCGACAGTGGGCTGTACCATCACCGAGTGACTGGGGTCGGCATTGACACCCTTACCGAACTTCGCCAATTGCGTAGCCGTTCGGAGATGGGTGAGGCTGTGCTTACCATAGCCACCGATAGTCTGGGATATGGCGCTTTCCTGATGGCTGGCGACAATGACGCTCCACTTGCCTTTGAGCAAGACGGGAGCATAGAGATACTTGGACGCAACTGGAGAATCCAATCCACGAATACGGAAGGCTGGCAATTTGCACTGACTTTCGACACAAGAAACATAGCGATGGCGGGCGACAGCCTTGTGCTGCTTGTAGACAACTATATTTATCTTCCTGAAAATATTGGAGGAGACAGTGTGGTATTTTCGGGAGTTGAGTTTCCGTCCGACAGCAGCCTTTTCACATTAGGCCGAGGCGGTGACTTTTGGCAGTTAGCCCAGTCGAAAGGCACGAAAGGTGCAAAAGGCAGTGGTGAAAAATCGGAGGAGGGTGGAATGGATATACAAAGCCATTTCACGACCCGTATATATCCAAATCCCACCAGTGGGCATTACGCCCTTGAGGTAGAGGGAGCCGAGCAGGTGCAGGTGACCATCTACAATGTGCAGGGCAGCGTTATGGCGACCTACACGTCAGAGGGAGGTGGCGAACACCATTTCGAAGGGGACTTGCCCTCGGGCAATGTCTATTATGCCACCGTAAACACAGAGAGCGGCAGCCAGACAATGAAACTGGTAGTAAAATAAAAAACAGACAATAATTGAAAGTCAAACAAATAAAATCAACAAGAAATGAAAAATTTATTCAAACTCACAATGGTAATGTTTGTGGCAGCGGCCACTATGTTTGTAACATCCTGCACCAAGGAGGATGACCCCACCACCACAGGCGGCGGCTCGTCCGCAATCTCCGAGGCCAACATTGTTGGCGAATGGGGTTGGCCGAGCAGCCACGAGATGAAGAACAAGACCATCATCATCAACGCCGACCACACCGGCGCAGGCAACCTGATGAGCAGCTTCAAGTGGACGCTCGACGGCAAGAAGTTCGTCGGCCTGTCGGTCTACGGCGGCTGGCGGCTTGAGATGACCATCAAGTCGATTAAAGGCGACAAGATGGAGGTCGAGGGCGAGTACCAACTAATCGACAATGACGGCAACGTGCTCCGCGTGGAGAACAACGCCACGGGTACGCTTGTCAAGACCGTCACCACCCAGTCGCCGACGCTGACCGAGAGTCTTATGGTCGGCAGCTGGAGCTTTCAATCCGATGACCACGGCTACAACTGGAATATGACGGTGAACAGTGACGGCACCTGCGTTCGTCAAGGTACTAACGGTACTTGGACCGTCAGTGGCACGGTGTTCACCATGATAGAAGATGAGTACAATCACAGCACCTCGATTAACGCCGAGTCGATGACCACTACCGCCACGAAAATCACGCTGACTGGGGTCTGGACGAGACCCAACGGTAATACAGTTCACGGCAAACTTACCAAGAACCTGTAAACAGAAAGCAATATGAACAAGAATAGGATAGTACAAAGACTGGCTATCGGCGGTATGGTGTTGGCCATGCTTGCCGGATGCCATAGTCCCAGCCAAGAGCGAGGTGCGGCCATTGAGCCTTCAAGCAGTGAGAAATCCTCGCCCATTGCCGAAGTGCCCAACAACCTCAATGATGTGCGCCAGCCTGACGTGAAGATACACGTCAAACGTGGGCAGACCCTTGCGATGCAGACAGAGGGAATGATGCTGACTGCCATAGACGCTGCCGTGCAGCACGAGGCTGATTATTCGGTAACTTCGCTTGTGAAAGAAGAACTGCCACCGTTGCCGCAGGGAATGATGAATATGACAGCCGCCACAGCGGGCTACCGCTTGTTGCCTGGAGGCGAACATTTCCTGCCATACGCGGAATTGCGAATGGCCTACGACCCTGAGCGTCTGCCCGAAGGCTATACGCCCGACGACATCTAT
>JAFSYK010000055.1 GCA_017449975.1 Bacteroidales bacterium | reverse complement strand
GGCTGATGATGACATAGAGCGTGTCGCGGATGGGGCAGCCGTCGTTGGCGGTACCCTTGAAGAACTTCATGCCGGTCTTTTTGTAGGTCTGGCCGGTCTTGTCCCAGGTGTAGGTGCCGTCGCAGCTCACCACGGTGTCGTGGCTGCTCCAGCGGTCGACCACCGTCAGCTTCAGCGTGTCGCGGATGAGACAGCCATCGGAAGTGACGCCCTTGTTGAACTTCAGACCGCTCTTGTTGTAGGTCTGACCCGTGACATCCCAGGTGTAGGGGCCGCAGTTGGTCACCTCGGTGTAGCTGTGGATGCGGTCGGTGACGGTGAGCTTCAGCGTGTCGCGGATGAGACAGCCGTCGGGGGTGGTGCCCTTGTTGAACTTCAAACCGGACTTGTTGTAGGTCTGACCCGTGAGCTGCCAGGTGTAGGGGCCGCAGCTGGTCACCTCGGTGTAGCTGTGTATGCGGTCGGTGACGGTGAGCTTGAGTGTGTCGCGGATAGGACAGCCGTCATCTGCCGTTCCTTTGTAGAACTTCAGACCGCTTTTGTTGTAGGTCTGGCCGGTCTTGTCCCAGGTGTAGGGGCCGCAGCTCTCCACCTCGGTGTAGCTGTGGTAGCGGTCGATGATGGGCAGCTCCAGCGTGTCGCGGATGGGGCAGCCGCTTTGGGTGGTGCCTTTGTGGAACTTGAGACCGGACTTGTTGTAGGTCTGTCCCGTGAGATCCCAAGTGTAGGGTCCGCAGTTGGTGACGTACTCGTGGCTACGCTGGCTGGGGTTGATGAACAGGATGAGAGACTCTACAAAGAAGCAGTTCTCTTCCTCGTTATAGTTGTACACCGAAATGGGGTTCTCCTCGTCGTATGTCTCATAATAGGTCTGTCCGTTGCGAGGCCAGGTGTAGCTGTCGCAGGCCGTGACGATTTCGACGGAGTCTCGGGTGCCTCCAACAATGTTGTAGTTGTTACCCCAGGCCTGCTGGTAGGTGCTCTTCGATCCGCAGGGGACGGTGATGGTCATATAGGACGGGGTGTTGTAGAAGACGTCCAAACCCAGGCTGGGCGGGTTGGTTCCTTCCATCCGCACATTTCTCATAACGGAGCAGTTGCCGAAGGCGTAGTCGTAGAGCTGGGTCACGGTGCTGGGGATGGTGACGGGGCCATAGAGGTTGGTGCAGTTGTAGAAGGCATATTCTTCAATCCGGGTCAGTCCTTCGGGTAACGTGAGCGGTCCTTCCAGTCCGGTGCAGGCTTCGAAAGCCCAGCCGAGAATTTGGAGGGGCTGGTTGGCGGAGCGGGAGGCGAAATTGATAGCCTCGAGATTGGTGCAGTTACTTAAGGAGCTATATCCGATCGTAGTCATACTGGCGGGTATGGTCAGTGTGCCGCTGAGACCATGGCAGTGGTAGAAAGCATTCATACCGATGGTTGTCAATCCGTTGGGGAGTGTCAGCGTTCCCGTGAGATTGCTGCAGTTAGCGAAGGCCGTGCTGGGGATGGAGGTCAGGTTGACGGGGAGGTGCAGCGTTCCGTTGAAACCAAAGCAGTTGTTGAAAGCGCCTGTTCCGATGCTTGTCACGCTGTTGGGGATATACAGGTCGCCGGTGAAATTGTAACAGCTCTGGAACGCATGTTCGCCGATGGAGGTCAGCCAGCCGGGGAGGACTAAATAGCCGCTTAAACCCGAGCAGCCGTAAAAAGCGTAGTCGCCGATGCTGGTCAACGAGTTGGGTAAACTCAGTGCGTTCTCCGTCCAGGAGGTGCATCCGTAGAAGGCATAGGCCGGGATGTTCTGGACACCCTGGTTGATATGAATCGTGTGGAGGTTGGTGCATCCGCTGAAAGCGGTGATCACCGAGCCGTTGTTGGAGAGACCACCCATATAGGTGCAGTTGGTGGCGTCGAAATTGACCGTGGTCAGTGACGTGCAGTTAGAAAAGGCGTTCATGTGGATGTAGGTGACATTCGCGGGAATGCCGACACCACCCAGTGTAGAGCAACCGGCAAAAGCGCAATAGCCGATGAAGGTAACACTACTGGGGAGGGATAAGTATCCCATTAGCGCCGAGCAATAGTAAAACGCATAGTTGGGAATCACCGTCAGATTCTCGGGCAATCGGACGGATGTCATGCCGGTGCAGTAGTAGAAGGCCATCTGTCCGATGGTCGTCACCGAGTTGGGGATATAGACGTATGTCAAGTTAGAGCAACGATAGAATGCGTAGGTGTCAATCTCGTTCACCGTGTAGGTGATGCCGTTGTTTGTGACCGATTCGGGGATGGTCATGCTGTTTGCCGGTTTGACAGCGTTCTCGTAGGGGTTGGACGTGCTCGAGCCGGGGTAGGTCACCTTGACAGTGCTATCGCTTGTGACGCTGTAAAAGAGCAGCTGACCAGTGCTGGTATACTTCGAAAAGTCATACGCCTGTGCCGCTTGCGGGAGTACCATTGCCAGCGCCAGGGTCATGAGAAAAAATACACTTCTTTTCATAGGAAATATGTTTTGGTTAATAATTGATTTCCACTGCTGTTTATCACTGCAAAGATATAAAAAGTAATTAAATGGTTATGGGTTATGGGTTATGGGTTATGGGTTATGGGTTATTGAGATTATGGGATGATGTGGTGGTTAGCGTACACCGATGAGGCGGTCGTAGCGGTCGCCGGGTTGGCGGAAGTAGACATAGATGTGGTAGCGGTTGGGTGTTTCGCTGTGGTCGCCTTCGACCAGCGCCGTTTCGCCCTGTGTCTCGCCGGCGGGCAGGAAGAGCAGCTGGTAGGCGTAGTAGCCCTGTTTGAGGTAGAGTCGGCCGGTGTAGACCTGCTGGTTGGGGTTCCACTCCATGCGGCTGGCGTCGTCGAGCTGCCAGTCAGTGAGCGCGCCCACGATGTGGATGCTGCCGTCCAGCAGGGGACGACTCATGGGCAGGGTGAAATAGACCCAGGCGTAGTCGGCTTCGACGGCGTTGTCGGTGCGGTCCCACACATGGACCTTCATGCCGCCGTTGAGTGTCTCCTCTTTGCGAAAGACCTTGCGGCTGCGGTCCTCTTCGGCCTGCAGCACCACGTGTGTCTCGCCGCCATAGCGCTCGATGCGCTGGATGTTGTAGATGGGTGCCCGCAGGTTGCTGATGTCGAAATAGCGGAAGTTGTTGCCGCCGGCAAAGCGGTTGGCGTCGGTCCAACGGTAGCACAGCTTGCCTGACATGTAGCCCGAGAAGGGCAGCTCGCGCATATTGTCGGTGCGACCGTTCTGCTGCACCCACGGGTGCAGGTATTCGGGTCGCAGCAGCGCCTGTGCCGTGGGGTTGCCGTTGCGTGCGCCGTCGATAAATAGCGAGAGCTCTTGGTCGCGGTGCAGGTCGCCGCCGGTGGTGGCGCGTTCGACGGTGGCCGACAGCTCAATCAGGTTCTCGTTGACGCGGAAACGTCGTGTGAGCAGGATGCTGTCGGGCTGGTCGTAGGGGTAGACAAGGATGACATAGTTGCCCGAGATGAGGAAGCGGCTGTAGTCTGTCGGGAAGGTGGTATGGTAGTGGGTGTAGGGCTGCAGCGTGGTGAACGAGGGACGGTAGTCGTCAATGCGCTGCTCCTCGAAACCATTGAAAAACTCAAAGGGCTCCATCTCGTCGGCACGCCATTCGCGGTCGCAGTGGATGAAACGGTAGCGCAGGTCGCGGGGCTGCTCCTCCAGCAGGTCGAAGGAAAGCGAGAGCCGACCGCCGTTGCCGTCGTCGTCGAGGAGGAGCAGGGGCTCCTCCATCTCGATGCCGTCGCGCGAGAGCAGCACGGTCTTCACTAGGTCGCTCCATGAAGAGTCGCACCAGCGCGTCGGTTGTGCATGGAGAAGTGGCACGGGCGACAGGAGGAAAATCGTGAGAAGTAGGCGGGACAAATACGTTGGTTTTCTTTTCATAGTGCAAAAGTAGGCAATTTTTTGTATCTTTGCATTTAAAAGGTTCGCTTCGCTTGAAGGGTTCGCTTCGCTGAAAAGGTTATAAAACCTTTCAAACCCTTAAACCCTCGAACCATTTACAACTTTAAGAATATGAAAAAATCATTTTTGCTTCTTGCGGCGGCGATGCTGCTGGGTGCAGGATTGTGGTCCTGCGGAAAGGACGATGACAACAACAATGAGGGCACGGGGAACACATACGTCGACCCCAATCCCCAAAATCCCGGCGATGATCCACAGCCGCAGCCCCAGCCGCAGCCTGTGGGTGACTGGGTGGACCTGGGACTGCCGAGTGGTCTGCTGTGGGCTACCCGCAACGTGGGCGCCACAAGCCCCGAGGACTACGGCAACTACTACGCTTGGGGCGAGACCGAGCCGAGGGACTATTACGACTGGGAACACTACCGCTATGGTATTGGTTACTGTGACGAGCTTATCAAGTACTGCACCAATTCAGAGTATGGCCACGAAGACTTTGTAGACAACCTGACGGTGCTGCAGGCGGGCGACGACGCAGCGGCGGCCAATATGGACGACGGCGCCCGCACCCCGACCAAAGAAGAGTGGGAGGAGCTTTTCGACAATACCACCTTCAGCTGGACAAGCATGAACGGCGTGCCCGGTGGAAAGTTCACGGCCTCCAACGGCAACACCCTTTTCATGCCCGCCGCCGGTTACCACGTGAACGACGGGTCCTATTTCGTAAGCGTGCGCGGCTACTATTGGTCTTCTTCGCTTGATGCCGAGCACCCGCAATTTGCGTGGTACTCCAGCTTCAGTTCGACCTTCTGTGAAATGTGCAGCGGCAGCGCTCGCTGTCACGGCTTCACTGTCCGCGCCGTCCGCTCCGCGCAGTAATGATGCAGTTATTTGTTAAGTTGTTAAGATGTTAATTTGTTAAGCTTCACAACTTTTTCACAACTTCACCATTCAACTCTCAATTCTCAACTCTCAACTCTCAATTCCCCCTTGAATCTCTATATCGAAACCTACGGATGCCAGATGAACTTCGCCGACAGCGAGGTGGTGGCATCCATCCTGATAAAAGCGGGTCACCGCATCGTCGACAGTCTCGACGACGCCGACTGTGTGCTCATCAATACCTGCGCCATCCGCGACAATGCCGAGCAGCGTGTGCGCCACCGTGTGCGCGAGCTGCAGGCCCAGCAGCAGCGTCACCGCCTGCATATCGGTGTGCTGGGCTGCATGGCCGAGCGACTGCAGAGCCAGCTGATGGTGGAGGAGGAGAACGTCTCCTTCGTGATGGGTCCCGACACCTACCGCCGTCTGCCCGAAGTGCTGGAGAACCTAACTGCGTCAGCCAATTCAAAATTCGAAATTCAAAATTCAAAATTTTCAACTGAGACCTATGCCGACATCCAGCCTGTGCGGCTGGGCGGCAACGGCATATCGGCCTATATCTCCATCATGCGCGGCTGTCAGAACTACTGCTCCTACTGCGTGGTGCCCTACACCCGCGGCCGTGAGCGCAGCCGCGACCCGCAGACCATCGTCGACGAGGCGCGGACGCTCTGTGAGCAGGGCTACAAGGAGGTGACGCTGCTGGGACAGAACGTCAACTCGTACCGATGGAAGGACGAGGCGGGCCAGACCGTCGGCTTTCCGGAGCTGATGGAGCGTGTGGCGCTGGTGTCGCCGCAGCTGCGAGTACGTTTCGCCACCTCGCACCCCAAAGACCTCAGCGACGAGCTGCTGCAAGTCATGGCACGTCACGACAATATCTGCCGCTGCATCCATCTGCCGGTGCAGAG
This sequence comes from Bacteroidales bacterium, assembly GCA_017449975.1. Taxonomy (GTDB): domain Bacteria; phylum Bacteroidota; class Bacteroidia; order Bacteroidales; family P3; genus Colimorpha. The sequence continues at coordinate 5,414 of JAFSYK010000055.1, read as the reverse complement.
CGGCAACAACCGCATGCTGAAGCTGATGAACCGCCACTATACCGTGGAGTGGTACCTCGACCGTGTGGCGGCGATACGGCGCTACCTGCCCGACTGCTCCATCACGACGGATGTCATTGCCGGTTTCTGCAGCGAGACGGAAGAAGAACATCAGGACACCCTTCGACTGTTCCGCCAGGTGGGCTACGACTACGCCTATATGTTCAAATATTCGCTGCGTCCCGACACCTACGCCGCCAAGCACCTGACGGACGATATCCCCGATGAGGTGAAGACCCGCCGGCTGGAGGAGATCATCGCGCTGCAGGGCGAGATAGCCCTCGAGAACAACCGTCGCGAGGTGGGCCGCACCTACGAGGTGCTGGTGGAGGGCACCTCGCGTCGCTCAAAAGAGCAGCTCTTTGGCCGCAACAGCCAGAACAAGGTGCTGGTCTTCGACCGCGGCAACGCAAAGCCCGGAGACTACGTCCAGGTGAAGGTGACCGACTGCACCGCCGCCACCCTGCTGGGAGAACTGGTTATTGGTTAGTGGTTAAAGGTTATGGGTTAGTGGTTATTGGTTATTGAAATTAATTATTTCGTTATAGCGAAATCACGTTATAACGTAACCACGAATAATTCACAAATTAACAATTTCCCGAATTAACGAATTCTTAGAGAAATGTTCAAAAAATATCCTTTGCTCAAACATCTGACGCTGATGCTGGCGGTGTCGCTGGGCATTATTGCCGTCGTGTTCTTGTTCATCAAGATCTATGCCCGGCAGGGCAAGGAGTTTACGCTGCCCGACATGGTGGGTTCCAATATCGAAGAGATGCGTGCCGACGCCTCGCTGGACATCGAGTATGTCATCGTTGACTCGGTCTTCAACGAGCACGACCCCGGTGGACGCATCCTCACCCAGGACCCCAAGGGTGGCACGATGGTGAAGAGTGGCCGCAAGGTCTATGTGACCATTACCTCCTATTCTGCCGAGAAGACCTATCTGCCCGACCTCTGCGACCTGTCGCTGCGTCAGGCTGTCTCGCAGCTCTACAGTATGGGGCTGCAGGGCGGCACGCTGCGCTTTGTGGAGAGTCCCGACCGCAACGCGGTGCTGTCGCTGTCGCAGAACGGCCGCACCCTACAGGCAGGTCAGGAGGTGAATAGTGGCTCGCGCATCGACATGGTGGTGGGCTTGGGCGACGAGGGCGGCTTCGCCCTGGTGCCTTTTGTCATCGGCAAGACTGCCAAGGAGGCCTGCCGAGAGATCCTCTCCTCCTCGATGAATGTGGGTCGTGAGGTGTTCGACGCCGGCTCCAGCCGCGCCAACGCGGTCGTCTACCGTCAGGTGCCGGGCTTCACGGGCATCACCCACTATCCCCTCGGCACCGAGGTGACGCTCTATCTCCGCGACGCCACCGAGAAGGAGGTGGAGCACATGGTGCGTGACTTCCAGATCGACTCGTCGGAGATTATCCTGCCCGACGCGTCGTCCGAAGGGTCTGACGATGGTGACGATTTCGATATGGAATGGTGATGAAGGGTTATTGGTTATGGGTTATTGGTTATTGAGGGTTTAAAGGTTGAAGGGTTATAGGTTATTGAAATTAATTATTTCGTTATAGCGAAATCACGTAATCACGAAGAATTCCCAAATTAACGAATTAACATATTCTCGAATTGAAAAAGGTATTTTTCTTAGTTTTCAGTTTTTGCTTTTGGGTTGTGTCCTCCCTCTCTGCGACGGCACAGGAGTTGCTGACGCCGCTGCAGTACCGCCCTGTGGTAAATCCGCAAGCCTACAATCCCGCAATCCCGCAATCAAACACTAACACACTAACACAATCCCACACTAACGCAATCAAGCAATCCACCTCATTGCGGTTGCCTTTCTTCGACGATTTCTCCAACTACCAGGGACTTCCCGACGCCGCACGCTGGTGTCCTTCCGGCGCCAACGTCAACCGCGACTTCGACGCGCTGCCGCCGACGCTGGGCATGGTGACCTTCGACGCTCTCGACGCGGAGGGTCGCCTCTATCCCCAGGCCACCACCTCGCTCTTTCCCGCCGATACGCTGCAGTCGCTGGCGTTGCGACTCGACTCGATATGGGATGCCAACCCGCACCCTGCGCGTCTGTCCGACTCCATCTGTCTGAGCTTCTATTATCTGCCCGGCGGCGGCGAGAACCCCGAATGGCAGCATGTGGGCAGCCGTCCCGGCACCCACGACTCACTGATTCTTGAATTTTGGAACGCCACCAGCGCCACCTGGCAGCGTGTATGGGCCACCGGCGGCATCAGTGTCGACTCGCTCCGTGCCGCCACGGGTCACCGCTGGCAGCGCGTGGCGGTGATGGTCGACAGCGTCGGCTATCTCTCGCCCACCTTCTCGTTCCGTTTCCGCAACCTCTGCAGCCTGGGCAACAACCCCCAGTACGGCATCCTGGGCAACGCTGCCCAATGGCTTGTCGACTATGTCTGGATCGACGCCCACCGGTCGCGCAGCGACAGCACGATGCACGACGTGGCCTTTGTCTCCGCGCCGCCCTCCATGTTGAAAGACTACGAGGCGATGCCGGCACGGCAGTATACGGCTGCTGCACTGGCCGATAGCCTGCATGTGGTCATCACTAATCGCTATTCCTCCACCATCGCCACCCGCTACCAGTATGCGGTGTACGACGATGCGGGGGCGGAGCTGTACGCCTATGACGGCGGCTTCGCCAACGTGGTGCCGTTCCTGCCCGGCGAGGTCTACCAGACCGCTCCGGCACATGCCGCGCCGCCGGTGAACTATTCGTTTCCTGTCGGCAGCCAGCCGGCCACATACTATATCCGTCACACGGTGCGTGAGGGTGTCGGCGGCGACGAGCGCAGCGAGAACGACACCATGACGTTCATCCAGCGTTTCGCCGACCACTACGCCTACGACGACGGCATGCCAGAGAAGGGATACGGGGTCGTCTCCACCAACAACCCCCGCATCGCCGCCAAATTCCCGCTCACCGTGGCCGACACGCTCACCGTTGTCTCCCTCTTCATCAACGATACCTACAATCAGGAGAATGCCACCATCCAGTTCCGTATAGCGGTGTGGGCTGACGCCGGCGGCGTACCCGGCACCGCCCTCTACTGCGACGAGAATATGCGGCACGCCGATATGGAGCAGCTGGGCCGCTACCAGCGCTTTGTACTCGAACATCCCATCGTCGTGTCGGGCACCATCTATGTGGGTCTGGTTCAGCAGACCGAGGGTTACCTCAACCTGGGTTTCGACTGCAATCACGACCACCGCGACCGCTGCTTCTATTCCATCGGCAATGTGTGGCAGACCACCGTCTATCGCGGATCCCTCATGCTGCGCCCCTATTTCGGCAGTGGCGCTGTGGTGGGCATCGGCCCCGAGGCCGAGCTTGAGCCCGTGGCGCTAACGCTGTGGCCCAACCCTGTGACCGACCGGCTGCAGGTGCGCTGGAGCGGCAGCGAGATGCAGGGTGGCATGCTGCAGGTCTACGACATGATGGGTCGCTGTCTGGCGACGCAGGCCGTCGACGTATCCGAAGCCACCACGTTCCATACGGCGGCATGGCCCAAAGGGGTCTACCTGCTGGTGCTGCGCAACCGCGACGGCCGCCCGCTAACCCAAAAACGTTTTGTAGTGACTGGTGATTAGCCCAATTAGACTAATTAGTCTAATTAGACCAATTCAACCCTCCAACCCTTCAACCCTCTAACCCTCCAACCCTTGAACCCTTCAACCCTCGAACCCTCCAATCCTTCCACCCTCGACCCCGACGAGGGTGAACTTTTTGAACGTCATCGTTTGGTCGTCGACAAAGGGCAGGAGTTGCTGCGCATCGACCGCTATCTGCAGCAGCACCTCGCCTCGGTGTCGCGCAACAAGATACAGGCTGCCGCCAAGGCCGGCTGCGTGCAGGTCAACGGCAAAGCGGTCAAGTCCAACTACCGTGTCAAGCCCTCCGACACCATCAGCGTGCTGCTGCCCGAGCCGCCGCACGACACAGAGCTGCTGCCCGAAGCCATGCCGCTCAACATCGTCTATGAGGACGACGACGTGCTGGTGGTCGACAAGCCCGCCGGACTGGTGGTGCACCCCGGCTACGGCAACTTCACCGGCACCCTCCTCAATGGCTTGCTATACTACTTGAACGAAAACCGAGATCAAAACGCTCAACAGTTCAACAATTCAACAGTTCAACAATTCAACACACCAACTCCCTACCTCGTTCATCGCATCGACAAGGACACCTCGGGACTGCTGTTGGTGGCCAAGAACGAAGAGGCGCAGGTCGTCCTCGCCAAGCAGTTTTTCGAGCACACCATCGAGCGACGCTACTATGCCCTCGTCTGGGGCGACTTCGCCGAGGAGAGTGGCACCGTGGTGGGACGCATCGGTAGGTCGCCCAAGGACCGCCGTGTGATGACCGTCTACGAGGAGGATCCCACGCTGCCCGACGAGCAGCAGCCCGGCAAGCATGCTGTCACCCACTGGCAGGTGGTGGAGCGTTTCGGATACGTCACCGCTATCGAGTGTGTGCTGGAGACGGGACGCACGCATCAGATCCGTGCTCACATGCGTCACATCGGCCATCCGCTCTTCAACGATGCCGCCTACGGTGGCGACGTCATACTGAAAGGTACCACCTTCTCCAAATACAAGCAGTTTGTCGACAACTGCTTCCAGCTCCTGCCGCGTCAGGCGCTGCATGCCCGCATCCTCGGCTTCGAGCACCCGCGCACCGGCCAGCACCTCCACTTCGAGAGCCCCATGCCCACCGACCTGCAGTCCGTCGTCGACCGCTGGCGCAACTACGCTACGCACAAGATTGAAAATTAAGAGGGCAAAGAAGATTATCGTAGGGGCGTACCCCCGTGTACGCCCGATGGATGGCCAATAGGTCCAATTAGACTAATTGGTCTAATTAGTCCAATAAGTTCAATTAGCTGTAGGGGCGCACCCCCGTGTACGCCCGCCATAGCCCCAATTACCCCAATCCGCCCCGCAGGGGCGCAAGATCTTAGGCGGGGGCATCGCCCCCGAATCCAAATAGGCCCAATTACCCCAATCCGCCCCGCAGGGGCACAAGAATTTAGGCGGGGGCAACGCCCCCGTAATCAACGCCCCGAATGCAACGCGCAGCGCCCAATCGATGTAGGGGCGTACCCCCGTGTACGCCCGCCATAGCCCCAATTACCCCAATCCGCCCCGCAGGGGCGCAAGAACTTAGGCGGGGGCATCGCCCCCGTATGTGGCGCCCCCGAATGCTACGCCCCCGAATGCAGCGCCCCCGAATGGATGAAAAAAGCAGGAGCCCCGCATCGCGGGGCTCCTGCTATAATTGGGGAGCAAATAATGATTTGCCCCTATGGTGCCGGATGGCGTTAGCGTTTCACGACTTTGCGGAGGGC
>JAFSYK010000054.1 GCA_017449975.1 Bacteroidales bacterium | reverse complement strand
CTACTGGGACAAGAACGACGCCAACAACACCAGCAGCGCCACCTTCCTCGACGACGGCAGCACCTACGGACGCTCGTTCTTCAAGAAGCGCAGCTACGACTGGCAGATAGAGAGCCAGCACCGATACAACTACTACCATACAGAACCCATCGGCGAGTGGCTGAAATACCTGCAGATGAGCATCCAGCCACGCTTCTACTACACCACCTGGCACAACCACAGCGAGTCGGCCAGCGTCACGCTCTCCGAGGATGTGGCCTCGCAGCTGGGCAAGGCGTGGATGGACAGCATACAGGCTCCCGACGCCGGCGAACTGCTGCGCCGCTATGCCATCAACCGCACCATCAGCCGCACCAAGGGCATAGGCCATTATCTCGACACGAACAACAACGGCTACCTCTCCCTAAGCCCCGCCCACAACGACTTCATCGATTTCTGGATGCCCTTCAGCTTCCGCTACAACGACCGCAAGGACGACACCTACGAGCACTACCTCGTCCAGTATGCTGCAACCTCGTTGCAGCCCGACGACTTCCGCAACCGCTACCAACCCACCAGGCGCAGCACCGCCAACTTCTATGCCAGCCCGCAGCTGATGTTCGCCTTCGACGAGAAGCATCGCCATAACCTTGAGCTGGCCTGGCGCTACAACTACGACTACAGCCACAACAACACACCCCTCTATCTGCTCAACAAGTTGTCTGCCTTTGCAGCGACCTCGTCGCTGCCCTCCCTCGGCACCCTCCCCTCGATGGACGAGCTGCTCACCACCCTCGATGCCAACAACAGCTCTGAGCAGCGCAGCACCACCCACACGAACACGCCGCGCATCGGCTACCGCTTCAACCAAAGCAGCGAGGATGCCTACTCCCAGCTGTCCTTCCAGCTCGAAATGCCGATGGCGCATGAGCGGCTGGACTATCAGCGGGGGGCGCAGGTCGATACGCTGATGACTCGCAACACCACGTTCCTCTCGCCTAGCATCATGTTCTTTCACAGCAACTGGAAGCGGAACCGTAACATCTATGCCAATATGAGCATGAGCACCTCGGCCCCCTCGATGACCAGTCTGCTGAACATCCGCGACGACAGCAACCCGCTATTAATCACACTGGGCAATCCCCACCTGAAGAACACCCGCAACTATGGTCTGAACGGCAGCTACAACGACAAGTTCGGCAAGACGCTGTTCAACGTATCGGCCAATGCCACCATCACCGTGAACGCCGTCGCCTCGGGCTTCGTCTACGACCGCTCGACAGGCGTGCGCACCGTCACCCCTGAGAACATCAACGGCAACTGGTCGGCAAACGCCTCGACGGGCGTGGACTTCCCCCTCGACAAGAAAGACCGCTGGCGCATCAAGGAGAGCGTGAGCTATAACCACAACAACAGCGTAGACCTCAGCGGCACCACCGTCGCCACCCGCTCGGTCGTCGTCTCAAACTACCTGACCGAGGACCTTGGCCTCACGTGGAAACCGTCAGACAAGATGGAGTACGGCCTCAGCGGCAAGCTGAACTACCAGCACTCGGGCAGTGAGCGCGAGAACTTTCAGGAGATTAACGCCTACACCTATCAGTACGGTGCCAGGGCACAAATCGAGCTGCCGTGGGACTTCCAGCTCTCCACCGACCTGACGATGTACTCGCGCCGTGGGTACAGTGAGCCGTCGATGAACACCGACGAGCTGGTGTGGAACGCCCGACTGGCCAAGCGCCTGATGAAGGGCAACCTGACCATCATCTTCGACGGCTTCGACATCCTCGACAACCTCTCCAACGTGCGCCGCACCATCAACGCACAGGGCCGCACCGAGACCTTCTACAACGTCATCCCCTCCTACGGTCTGCTCCACATCGCCTACAAACTGAACAAGAATCCGAGGAAGAAATAAGAAGGAGGCCGGAACTCAATAATCTTCCAGTGTTTTCTTTGGCAAAAGTGCAATCTTTTGCCATTTTGTGTGTATATATAGATAGAATGGGACATGAGACAGACATCCTGATTGACGACCTGCGGCAGCGAAGGCCAGCCGCCTGCCAACGGCTGCTCACGGCGTATGGCCCGACGGTGTTTCGCATGGTGCAGCGCATCGTGACGTGCCGCGAGGATGCCGAGGAGGTCTATCAGGATGTGTTTGTCAAGGCCCTGCGCGGCATCGGCGACTACGACCCGCGACGGGCGTCGCTCACCACATGGCTCTGCCGCATCGCCTACCATGAGTCGCTCAACTTCGTGCGTGGCAAGAAGCCCGCCATCGTCTATATGGAAGAGCAGAACCTGAATTGTGAGTCATTGGAGGTTGCCGACGAAGCACCGCCCGACGAGCAGACCATTGAGCAGCTGGAACGAGCCTTGGCGGTGTTGTCACCACATGAGCAGGCCGTCATCAGCATGTTCTACTACGACAACATGAGCCTTGCCGACATCGCCTACGTCACCGGCTCCATCCCCTCGACCGTCGGCTCACAGCTGAGCCGCATACGCAGGAAACTTTACAGAATCATCAAAACCCTCTGAACAATGAACGACATCAAGAACGATACCAACCTGCGCGAGGCCGTCAGCCGACGGGAACAGCAACTGCCGCCGATGTCTGCCGACCTGAACGAGCGATTGATGCAGCGGCTGCAGGACGCTGACAGAGCTTTGTCATCCCGTAGCCGCCACATACGGCTCTACCTTTCTATCGCCGCCAGCATACTATTAATAATATGTATAGGAACGGTGCTATTTACAGACAAGCCGATACATACAATGGTAGCAGAAAACAAAGCGCAGCCACTCCCCTCCCATCAAGGGGAGGGGTTGGGGGTGGGGTCTCTGACTTCAACGCCGTCAGAATTATTCGCTGAGAATTGCCATGAGAAAAGATTACAGACCCCACCCCGCCCTTCGGGCACCCCTCCCCTTGATGGGAGGGGAGCGGCTGCGCGTTCCGGTGCCATACAAAATGGGAGGGGAGCGGCTGCGCGTTCCGGTGCTAAGCATGAACTCCCCGACACCCTCGGCGATGGCATCTGGCAGTCGGAGCGCAACGTGGTGCGGGCGATGCAGATGCTGGGCGAATGTGAAGCGATCATCCAGAAAAGCGAGCAGGAGATGCTCAACAATATCATCAAGTGCACATATAACGCCACGCCGCAGCCCGCCAATGCCGTCCTCGTGACCAATGAGGCGGGCGACTGCGAAGTCATTGAGACAAAAACCATCGTAGAGATATAAACCCCTAAAATCCAAACGACAATGAAAGCAAAAAGAATGATCATCGCAGCAGTTGTTCTGCTGGCACTCGTGCCATCCGCTTCGGCGCAGAAACAAATCAAGGAAGCGTTCGCCGATGTAGAGAAATACTCAGGCGTTACCAAAACCGGAGAGCAGACCACATCGACCGTAGATGCTAACGGCATCAACGTCGAGAGCAGCGTCGTCACCATCAGGGTGAAAGGAAGAGATTATTACCGTGCTGTCTTCGACAAGGTGAAGGAAGCCTTCGACAAAGAAGGGAAAAACGCTTCGTGGGCTGTGGTTGAGACAGGCCCGGAAAAGATGGGTGTCGATTCAGCCACCATCCATGACCTCGGCCTCGACCGCAAACTGTGGAGCGTCTGGAGGGAGAACGCCGAGCCCGTCCTCGTCGGCAACATGAAGAACAGCTCCTACCGCCTGATGAACTTCGACGACAAGAAACATCCTGACTATCGCACCTGTACTGCCGCCGAGTGGAGCAACGCCGACACCCCCGACGTCTATAGGGCGCAGCTCGTCTATGTCTATGGCCGCAAACCCGAGTCTGCATCGGGTGAGAAGCCCAGGCGGTCTGTGAGCATCATGCGGAGCATCCGCCGCTCACCTTCCGACCTTATAGAACAGAGCCGTCAATGGAGCCTGCCCGACAGCATATCCTCCATTGACAACCTGATGCAACAGCAGTGGAACATTCCCGATGTTGACAGCCTTATGAAGAATATCAACCCCGTTATGCGCCAGTCGTACAGACTATACCCAAACATTGCTCCGCAGGACATTCCCTTCGACGGCGACAAAGACAAGTGGATGGCCTTGGCCATGCAACGCGGAGTCTGCGATCTGAGTAACGGCGACTGGCACCGCTTCTTCGGACTGCTGACGCAGAAGATGATGGATCGCGCCAACAAGGAGTCGAAGGATGACATGGTCGTAGCCGCAAGCCTCATCCTCGACCTCTGCAAGAACGCCGACCAGCTGGATGACGACGAGCGCGAGGTCAGTGCCCGCCGCTTGGAAGATGTGGCCGACCACCATTTTGACAATGACCAATATATCTACGACCTCTTGATGCTCGGCGTAAAGAAACTGCAAAAGAAGTAAGCTTTTGCACTCAAGAGTCTTTTTTCCATAAAGGCTCTCTCGTTTTTTGAGCAGTTCCCGTCGTGATGACGGGAACTGTTTCTGTGAAGAGCGTCTGCCTGCCGAATGGCCGACTGTGTCAAGCAGCCCACCTCCTACAATCGTATCTGCAACCTTGTGAAAGCAATGGGCTGCTCAACATCTTCCTCACAGATCCAGACACAAGACCATCCGCCGCCAGGGGGTGTGAGCTGCTGCCTTGTGTGAACAACTAAGAAATAGGGCGGTTTCTTCTTAACAATCCATAAAAACTAAAGGTTTTAGTTGGCGCAAACTAAAAGATTTAGTTACTTTGCAGCCGGATATTGATACTGACGCTATTGACGACTACAGATTAATGACTTTAGACTACAGACTTTAGTAACCTTTAAATACAACTTGGTATGATTTTTGAAACACAGAGTACACTGAGTCCTCAGAGAACGACACGCTTGAATGAGAGGTTTCAAGAGGAGGCTAAAGCCTCTTCACAGAGGGCTGACGCCGTGTTTTT
>JAFSYK010000053.1 GCA_017449975.1 Bacteroidales bacterium | reverse complement strand
CCCCCCCCCCCCCCCCCCCCGCCGCTACCTGAACCGGATCCGCTGCCTTTCGATGTCTTCGGCTCCGTGCGCTACCACTGGATTGCGATGTTCTCAGTCACAATGGAACCCCATTGTTCCATCGGAAAGGCAAAAAATCTGCTCACCCATGTCCATAATAAAACTCATCAATCAAATTTAAAACAGCTTCTCACAGTCCTCCCTCGGATGCGCGTGTGATTGGCATGGGGGCGCTAAACAAAAGAAGCAACGTCATTTGACGTTGCTTTCCATCTGCGGAAAGGAGGATGAAGAAATGTCCAGTGGACGTTTCGATTAGGGCTAAGCCGAGAGGCTGCCCGAGAACACTAAAATGACTAAAAATACTAACTCTTCCGAATCCCCTCCCAAACAATAAAAGAAGCAACGTGAAAACGTTGCTTCCATACTTTGGCGGAAAGGAGGGGATTCGAACCCCTGAAGCGCTTTTAACGCTTACTCGCTTTCCAGGCGGGCCTCTTCAACCACTCGAGCACCTTTCCTAGTTGATGGTTGAGAATAGAAATGTGAGAACTGTTTCTAGCTTTCGGGTTCTCAAAATCGGGTGCAAAAGTACACTTTTTTTGATAAACAAGCAAAAAAATGTATTTTTGCACTCTATTCGTGATGCGATAACCTGCATCTATCTATTCGCTTATCACGATTTTACGAATCACTTAAACACTTCAATAATGAAAAAGTTAATGGTATCATTGATGGCACTCTCGATGCTGGCAGCAACGGGGTGCAAAAACAAGAATGTTGAACAGGTGGAGGCGTCGCCGCTGCAGCAGAAGGTCGACGAGTACGCCGAGTTCAAGCTGACCACCGACCTGTCGAATCTGACCGAGAAGGAGCGTGCGCTGATTCCGGTCTTTATCCAGATTGCCGAGGTGATGGATGAGCTCTACTGGGAGCAGACCTTTGGCCTGGAGAACCGTGCCGCCCTCGACACGCTGACCGACCCCGCCATGAAGGCGTTCGCCATGCTGCAGTATGGCGCATGGGATCGTCTGGACGGCGAGAAGCCTTTTATCCCCGGCGTGGGTGAGAAACCCAAGGGCGCCAATTTCTATCCCGTCGACATGACGAAGGAGGAGTTTGACGCATTGGCCGACCCCGAGAAGACCAGCCAGTACAGCATCCTGCGTCGCGACGCAAAGGGTGCGCTGCAGGTGATCCCCTACCGCGAGGCCTACAAGACCCAGCTGGCCAAGGTGGACTCGCTGATGGGCGTGGCCATCGACCTGGCCGAGGATGCCGGCTTGAAGAATTACCTCGTCGAGCGTCGCAAGGCGTTCCGGACCGACGACTATTTTGCCAGCGATATGGCCTGGATGGACATGAAGCAGAGCAAGCTGGACTTTGTGGTGGGCCCCATCGAGAACTACGAGGATGCCCTCTATGGCTACAAGACCGCCTACGAGGCTTTCATCCTGGTGAAGGACGAGAAGTGGAGCAACGACCTGGCAAAGTTTGTGAAAATGCTGCCCGACCTGCAGAAGGAACTGCCCTGCGACCCCAAGTACAAACAGGAGGTGCCGGGTACGGAGAGCGACCTCAATGTGTATGATGTCATCTATTATGCCGGCGACTGCAATTCGGCTTCCAAGACTATCGCCATCAACCTGCCCAACGACGAGCGTGTGCATCTGCAGAAAGGTGCCCGCCGTCTGCAGCTGAAGAACGCCATGCAGGCCAAGTTTGACAATATCTGCATGCCCATCGCACGCCTCTGCGTCTGCGACGAGCAGCTCGACAATGTGAAGTTCAACGCTTTCTTCAGCAATGTCTGCTTCCACGAGGTGGCTCACGGTCTGGGTATCAAGAACACGGTGACCGGCAAGGGCAACCTGCGCGAGGCGCTCAAGGAGCAGTACAGCGCATGGGAAGAGGCGAAAGCCGACATCTGCGGTCTGTTCCTGACGGAGACGCTGATTGAGCGTGGCGAGATTACCAACTGCACGGTGGAGGACGCCTACGTGACCTTCATCGCCGGCATCCTGCGCAGCGTGCGTTTCGGTGCCACCGAGGCTCACGGTATCGCCAATATGATGTGCTTCAACTATATGCAGGACAACGGCGCTTTCACTCGCAACGCCGATGGCAAGTATGTGATTGATGTGGCCAAGACCCGCGAGGCACTGCGCAGCTGGGCTGCCCTCATCCTCCAGGTGGAAGGCGACGGCGACTACGATTTCGCCAAGAAGTATGCCGCCGAGAACGGTGTGGTGCGTCCCGACCTGCAGGCCGACCTCGACCGTATCGCCGAGGCTCGCATCCCGCGCGATATCCGTTACAACCAGGGTGTCGAAGCCCTCGGTCTGAAGAAATAAGGTTTAATGTTTTTCGTTTAACGTTTAAGGTTTAACTTTTAATCGTTACGTAACATTTTTTGAGCCAAGGTGTCGCTACAGCGATGCCTTGGCTTTTTGTATGAGCTCGGTGTCGCAGCCCAGCAGCTCGGCGATGCGCAGTGCCTCGTGGGGTGCCGTGTCGCTGTGGTCCTCGACCAGCGAGTAGTCAATGAACTGGTTGATGCTTTGGGCGTTGATGGGCTGTTGCGACAACGTCTCGTCGAAGCCGCGGACACGCAGCCGCTGGCAGTCGACGCCCAGTCCGCTGTAGTGCGTGGTGACCAGCGCGAAGCCCGCCTGTCCGTTGAGCAGGGTGGCCAGGCTGCGCACGATGGCGCAGCCCTCGACGGGGTTGGTGGTGCGCGCCGGCTCGTCGATGAGCAGCAGCAGCCGCTCGCTGCGGCTGCGCTGCAGGTTGGTGCTGATGCGCAATATCTCGGCGGCGAAGGAGGAGAGTCCCTGCAGGGCGTCTTGGTCGTCGCCGATGCAGCTGACTACGTCGTCGACAAGGGGCAGGGTGGCCGTTTCAGCGGCGACGAACAGGCCGTATTGCGCCATCAGCTGGGCGCAGCCCAGCGCTTTGAGCAGCACGGTCTTGCCCGCCATGTTGGCGCCGGTGATGAGACAGACACCGCTGCGGAGGGCAATGTCGACGGGCTGGTAGCGCAGCCCCTGTGACTGGTGCTGCTGGAAGAGCTGTGGATGCACCAGTCCGCGCAGCGCGACGTGGTCGCCCAGCTGCGGTCGGCAGAGCTGCCAGTCGGCGGCCTGCTGCGCTTTGGCCAGCAGCAGGTCGCAGTAGCCGGCGGTCTCCAGCGCCTCCTGCAGGGTGGCGGCATGCGTGGTCAGCTGTGCGCTGAGACGTGCGATGACCTGCTGCTGGATGGCGTCGTGGCGGTCCAGCAGGTCGCATAGGGCTTGCTGGCGCTCGGCATCGTCGCCGGTGTTGTCGTCGGACTGCAGGCGGCGCAGCTCTTTGCGCATCGGCGCCAGCGCGGGGTCGTAGCTGTCGTAGATATAGAAGTTGTCGATGCCGGTGTTGTCGGGGTCGAGCAGGGCGAAGACATCACCAAGCTTGGGGAGGTCGACGACCGTCTCCAGTCCCATCTGGCTGATGTCGCGACGCATGACGTGGGTCAGGTAAGCGAGGTGTTTGAGCTCGTAGAGGTCCACCTCGGTCAGCGTCTGGTGCTCGCGCAGCTGGGCAAGGGTGCCTTGTATGTCGTGCAGACACATCAGCTGGTGACGCAGGTCGACAAGGGTCTGCGCATGCGCAGTGTCGCGCAGCAAGGGCAGCACACGTTCCAGGTTGTCCCACTCGTGCTGGAGGGCGTCGGCGTCGCGACAGAAAGCCTGGGACATCAGCCGGCGCTGTCCCACGGGGGACATCAGCTCCAGCGATTGGACAACATATTGGAATGCGGCATCTTGCTTGATACGGTCTCGGAGATACATAGGGAAAATTGAGAGTTGAGAATTGAGAGTTGGGAAAGTGTTATTAGACTCATTAGTCCAATTAGACCTATTAGTCTTATTATTAGTTATATCATCTTTACGTCGTAGACGGGCAGCCCCAAGGCTTCGGAGAGGGTGGCGCAGGCGCGCTGCGAGTCGAGTCGGAAGCCCTGCGGCGAGGTGGGGTTGAAGCAGACGGCGGTCAGCTGCGACTGTTGCAGCACCGCCAGCTGTCCGCCCCGTCGGTGGTAGTCGGCGTAGGTCTCGGGTGTGATGAACAGTTTGGTGAAGTCGCGTGCGATAAGGGTGATCTCCTCCACATGGGGCAGCGTGGCGATCTGCCGGAGCAGTCGGTCGCTGAGCACCCCCGACAGGAAGAGTCGGCGGCCCTGGCGGAAGAGGTCGGCGACATGGCTGCCCACCAGCAGGGCGGAGGCAAAGCCGGTGTCGTGACAGACGCCGTCGTCGTCGATGCACCACACGCCCGACGTCAGCCGCGACAACTTGTCGCGCAGCGCGGGCTCCACGGCGGGCAGCCGCACCAGGCTGCACACGAAGCGGGTCTTGGAGACCAGCTGCTGTAGGTTGACCGACACGGCGGCACCGGTGGCCAGCACCATGGCGTCGGTGATGGTGGGCGACGCCAGGCTGAGGCGCGACAGTGCGCCGTCGACCAGCGTCAGCGGGATGCCGCGGGCCTCCAGCTCGTCGATTTGGCGACGCAGCTTCTCGGTGGTGGCGGCACCCGAGAGGATGACCTTGCCACGGCAGAGCACCTCGGCGGTCACCAGCGACCCGAGGGCGGTGTGCTGTCGGTCGACATCGACGATGCGCGACACCAGCCGCCGCTGGCGGTAGTGCTGCTCGGAGGTGATGAAGTGGGTGCCTTCGTAGAGGGTGATCTCGGGCTTGGCCGTGGCGTAGACGCTGTCGACCTGCTCGCCGTCGATGCCGATGGAGGTGACCGCCACCGCCACGCCACGCTCGTGGAGTCGGCGCAACAGGTAGTTCAGGCAGACGGTCTTGCCCGTGTTCTTCTCCATGCCGACGATGGAGAGGCTGCGGTAGGGGAGTATTTTTTCGACGAAAGGCATCGGCAACAGGGGTGATAGAGCCGCTCAAACGGCGTTGTGTTGCAAATGTACGAAAATATCCGCTAACGGTGGGGAACTGTTCTGAATATTTTTCGTACATTTGTAGTTCCTTTTTCAAATGTTTTTATTCATTAACAACTAATTTATAACAAGATGATTACGAAACTAGACGATCTCTTGGAACTGGTGAAATCCAAGGGCAAAAAAAGACTGGTGGCTGCTTATGCCAATGATTCTCACACCATCGGTGCTGTCAGCGCCGCTATCGACCGTGGTATTGTCGAGGCTACCCTCGTGGGTGACATCGAGACGATGAAGAAGGTCTGCGCCGAAGAGGGTATCGACCCCAACAAGTTTGAGATGGTGCAGGAAGCCAACGACGCCAAGGCTGGCGCTGTGGCCGTGAAGATGATCAACGAAGGCAAGGGTGACTTTCTGATGAAGGGTCTGCTCTCGACCGACAAATATATGCGTGCCATCCTGAACAAGGAGAGTGGCTTGATGCCGGGCAAGAAAAACGATATGCTGACCCACATGGCTGTGATGGAGGTTCCCGCCTACCACAAGCTGCTGGTGTGCTCGGATATGGCTATCATCCCCGCCCCCGATTTCAAGCAGAAGACTGCTATCATGAACTTCCTCATCAGCGTGTCGAAGAGCCTGGAGAACCCGAAACCCAAAGTGGCTGTTCTCGCCGCCACCGAGCAGGTCTCCATCGGTATGCCCGCTTGCGCCGAGGCCGCATGGCTCGGCATGCAGAGCCTGCGTGGCCAGATTCCTGGCGCCATCGTCGACGGCCCGCTGAGTCTCGACTGCGCCATCGACAAGGAGAGCGCACAGACCAAGAAGCTCACCAGCGAGGTGGCTGGCGACGCCGACTGCCTACTGTTCCCCAACATCGAAGCTGGCAATATTTTCTACAAGGCTTGCACCAAGTTTGCCCACGCCGAGCTGGCTTGCATGGTGATGGGTGCCCGCGTCCCCTGCGTGCTCACCAGCCGCGGCGATAGCGCCAAGACCAAGCTCTACAGTATCGCCCTGGCCGCCCTGCAGTGCAAGTAATGAATGGTTAGCGGTTATGGGTTATAGGTTATGGAGCCTGTCGCCCCACAAGGTCGTGCCAGTTCAATAACCTATAACCCATAATCTATAAACTCTTATGTATGCAACAGTATTTTGAAGGACTTACGAATATTGCCATCACCGTCTGTGACGCTGATGGCAATATTCTTGATATGAACCAACATTCGGCCGACGTGAACAGTCATGGACAGAAAATCGTCGGCTACAACCTGATGAACTGCCACCCCGAGCCGGCAAAGACGAAGCTGAAAGGCTTGCTGGAGCATCAGGAACTCAACGCCTACACCATCGAGAAGACGCTGGCCGACGGCTCGAAGGTGAAGAAACTCATCTATCAGACTCCCTGGTATGAGGCAGACGGCCAGTTTGGCGGCCTCATCGAATACTCCATCGAGATACCCTTTGAGATGCCGCACTATGTGCGTCAACCAAAGGCGCAATAGTTTTTATTGATGAAGCAATTGTTTGTAACGTTGCTGATATGCCTGCCCTTTTTTGTGCAGGCACAGCAAGGCAGTGTGCGCGGTCGTGTGGTCGACGCACGGACGGGTGATAATATCGAGTATGCCAATGTCGCGCTGCTGCGCGTGTCGGACTCCACGCTAGTCAACGGCACCGTGAGCCAGCGCAACGGAACGTTCAATCTTTCGGCAGCCTACGGACGCTACCTGCTGCGCATTACCTTTATCGGCTATGACACCTGGTACCACCAGGAGCAGGTGGTCTTCAGCGACCGTCGTCGCGAGGTGAATGTTGGCAAGGTGCAGCTGAAACAGTCGGGCACGATGATGGAGACGGTGGAGATTACCGCCGAGCGCAGCATGGTGGAGTACCAGCTGGACAAGCGTGTCATCAATGTCGACAAGAATATTGTGGCCAGCGGCGGCACCGCCACCGATGTGCTGGAGCAGGTGCCCAGCGTGGCGGTAGACAACGACGGCAATGTGACGCTGCGCGGCTCGTCGAATGTGAAGGTGCTGGTCAACGGTCGTCCCAGCGAACTGCTGTCGAGCGACCTGGCTTCGCTGCTGGAACAGATACCCGCCTCGACGGTGGAGAATGTGGAGGTCATCACCAACCCCTCGGCAAAATACGACCCCGAGGGCATGAGCGGCATCATCAATATCAAACTCAAAGACAAGACGACGGGCGCGCTGGGACTGAACGGCGTGGCCAATGTCAATTTCGGAGCGCCGCTGCCGTTCAATATCCCCAGTGAGATGGACCAGTTCATCCCCACGGCGATGGGCAATATCAGCCTCAACTACACCACAGAGAAATACAACCTTTTCCTCAATGCCGACCTGGGTCGCCGCGCCCGCGGACACTACGGCAATACCGACATCATCTATCGCAAGAACGACGGCACGGCACGGTCGCATTACGACATTGATGAATACAGCGTCAACCCCAACTATATGGGTAGCATAAAGGTGGGTGGCGAGTACTATTTCAATGACCAAAACAGCCTGTTGCTGTCGTACCAGCTGCGTGGTGGCAACTTTAAGCGCAACAGCGACATCTATGCCAGCGACCTGCTCTTCGCCGACTCGATGCGCTACGATCAGTTTTCGCACAGCAGCAACCGCAATACCAATCACTCGTTCAACCTGCTTTATACGAAAAAGTTCGACCGCAAGGACGAGGAGTTGACGTTCGATGCCACGTTCAGCACGCGTGAGGTGCATGGCGACGGCACGCAGGAGCAGTTGTACTACGGTCCCGCGCTGTGGGACAATTATTACCTGCGCGAGAGTGAGACGGAGAACCATCACCAGGCGATGAACATCAAGCTCAACTGGCTGCGTCCGTTTGACAACGGCTGGCGACTGGAGACAGGCTACGAGGGCCGCATGGACTGGCCTGACCAGCGTGCCGACTACACCCGTACCGAGTACAACGCGGCACACAATCTTGTAAGTTTTTACGATTCACTTTCTTCGACCCATTTCCGCTACAACCAGCAGGTGCACGCCATCTACGCCACCCTTGGCGGCAACCTCACCGAGGCGCTGTCGCTGCAGGCAGGTCTGCGCGGCGAGTACGCTTCAACCTTCGGCGAGGACCGCAACCACCTGGAGACGGAAGCGGTCGACAAGACCTACTGGCAGCTGTATCCTACGCTGCATCTGTCCTACAAGATCAGCGACCAGCAGAGCATGCAGTTGAGCTATAGCCGCCGTGTGCGCCGTCCGCACATGTGGGACCTCAACCCCTATATGGAGGTGCGCGAGGGACAGCAGCTCAGCTTCGGCAACCCCAATCTCGACCCCGAATACACCAACGCTTTCGAGCTGAGCTATAACCTCAGCGTCGGAAAATGGAATATTTTCACGTCGGGCTATTTCCGCCAAACGAACAATATGATGACGCGCTACGGCTTTGTGTGGGATCCGAGTTCGGCGGCCTACTACTCGTGGTGGGAGCCCTACAACAGCGAGTATGACGGCTACTGGGCCTCGACGTGGCAGAACCTGGCCAGCGGCTACAACTACGGTCTGGAGTTTATCGTCGACTGGCAGATTTTCCAGTGGTGGAAGATCAATGTCAGCGTCAATCTCTACGAGAACCGTATCGAGGGTACCGCGTTGCTCGACAACAAGGACAAGGAGTCGTTCCAAGCCAGCGGCAAGTTTACGTCGTTCATGATGCTGCCGCACGACTGGACGGTGCAGATCAGCGGACAGTATTGGGCGCCGTGGCTCGACCTGCAGACCGAGATGAACGGCAACTACTGGGTCGACCTCGCCGTGAAGAAGGATGTCTTCAACAAGCGTGCCACCGTCAGTCTCCGTGTGAGCGATGTGCTCTGTACTAGCGGCTGGGGTCACACCACCGACAACGAACAGCTCTACCGTGTGGCGAAGAGTCACCGACTCTCACCCATGGTCACGCTGGGCTTCTCCTATAAGATCAACAACGGTCTGAAACAGCGTCTGCAGCAGATGGAGGAAGACGGCGGCGATGAGAGCACGATATATTGATGAGTAAAAATACATTGGAAAACAAACAATAACAAACAAAAAGATTAACTATGACTACTACGAAAAGATGTCCCAGATGTGGGAGACCATTGAAAGAAGAGGAAAACAAGTGCCCTAACTGCGGCAGCGAGTATTTTGCGGCGGCGCCATCGTCAGTAGACAATTGCATGCCGAGTTCCACCGATGCGCGGGTGTCACAGAATAGAATGACGCCTCCGCCGGCGGGTCCAGAGGTGCCTAGCTTCGATACAGGCAATGAGAACAAACATTTGGCACTGTGGATTGGTATTGCCACCGCGGTGGTTGTCATCGTCGTGGGTGCATTGCTGTTTTTTAATTCGGGTGGATCGTTAAAGTCAGAGAACTCGAAGCCTGCCGTGGAAAAGAAGGTGGTCGTGGTGGATGCCTACAGCATCATGTCCACCAGAAGACTGACGGAGAAAGATATAAAGGGTCGCTCCTCCAAGGAACTGAAACTGATGCGCAATGAGATTTACGCTCGTCATGGCCTTATCTTCAAGAATAAGGAGATGCGTAACTATTTCAGCAAGAAGAGCTGGTATCACGGCACCACAACCAAGTGGGAAAACATCAAGCTGAACGAGTACGAGCGTTACAATGTGGATTTTCTCAAGAAGCACGAGTAATCGCTTGAGTATCGTTTGAATTCGCTGAATGAATAACGGGTAGTCCTGTGAAGGAGGGTGCAAACAAGGAGAAGATTTTTGACCCCGTCCGTCGCCGCCACGTCGCCCTGACTCCCGAGGAGTGGGTGCGTCAGCAGGTGATACGCTTTCTGCACGAGCGGCAGGGCTACCCATTGGAACTGATGCAGGTGGAGGGCCAGATTAGCGTCAACGGACAGGTGCGACGCTGCGACATTGTGGTCTACAACAAGGCGGTACAGCCGGCGATGATTGTGGAATGCAAGCAGCCCGAGGTGCCGATCACCCAGAAGGTGGCCGACCAGGCCTGTCGCTATAATCTGACACTGCAGGTTCCCTATATTTATCTGACCAACGGCAGACAACACTGGGTGGGACGGGTGAACCCCGAAGAACAATGTATGGTGTCGCTGCCGTCGGTGCCTACCTGGCAGGAGCTGAATGCCTAATCGGCAGGCAGCAGTGCGATTTCTTTCATCTGACAACAGAGCGACTGCCCGTCGGCGGTGGTCAACAGCAGTCGCCCGAAGGTGTCGACACCTTGTATGGTGGCGTCGATGGTTTGTCCGTGGTATTGGTAACGGGCGCTTTTCTTGTAGTTGTACAACCGCTGCAGGTATTGTTCATCCTGCGCGGTGCGGTTGCCGTCGCGCAACTGTTGGTAACGTTGCCCGATGCACGTTATCAGTTGGTCCAGCAGGGGACGTAGCACATGGCGCTGTCCGCTGAGCAAGGCGATGGAGGTGGGGTTGGGTACCCAGTCGGGGAAGAGCGTCTGGTTGACGTTGAGTCCGATGCCGCAGATGGCGGTGGCGATGTGGTCGCCCTGCAGGGTGCTGGCGATAAGGGTGCCGCAGATTTTGTGACCGTCGACGAGAATGTCGTTGGGCCATTTGATGTGGATGTTGTGTTGGGGCAACAACTCCATCAGCAGGTCGCTGATGCCCAGCGCTACCACCTGCGTGACACGGAAGGTGTCGTCAGCCCGCAGGAAGGTGGGTTTCAGTATGATGCTGACGGTGAGGTTGGCGTCGGGCTCGCTCTCCCAGCGGTTGCCGCGCTGTCCGATGCCGGCAGTCTGCTCCAACGCCCATACGACAGTGAACTCCTCAACCTCCGATAGGTCGAGGAGTTCACAATACTTGTTGGTCGATTCTAACGAGTCGAATTGAAGAAGATTGAACTTTTCAATTTTCAATTTTGTAACGATTAAAAAATAAAGTGTTCCGATGCTTCATTACAGAATACTGAATATCAGACATGGAAACACTTTAAACATTAAACGTTAAACATTAAACGTTACTTAGACCGTCATAATCTCTTTTTCTTTCTCGGCATACACCTTGTCGCAGTCGGCGATGAATTTGTCGGTGATGTCCTGGATTTCTTTCTCCACCTGCTTCACCTCGTCTTCGGGTACCGATTTGTCCTTCAGTTTTTTCACCTTGTCCATGACGTTGCGACGGGCGTTGCGCACGTTGACTTTGCAGTTCTCCACTTCGACTTTGGCCGATTTGCTGAGCTCTTTGCGACGCTCTTCGGTCAGTGGGGGCACGATGATACGCAGGATCTCACCTTCGTTGCGCGGCGTGAAGCCCAGATTGGCGTCGAGGATGGCCTTGTTGATGGCACCCAGGATGGTCTTT
This sequence comes from Bacteroidales bacterium, assembly GCA_017449975.1. GTDB lineage: Bacteria > Bacteroidota > Bacteroidia > Bacteroidales > P3 > Colimorpha. The sequence continues at coordinate 24,184 of JAFSYK010000053.1, read as the reverse complement.
TCCCACGGCTGGATGACGATGCTGCGGGCGTCGGGGGTGTTGATGTTGGCCACCTGGCTGATCTCGGTGGGGGTACCGTAGTAGTCCACTTTCACACCGTCCAGCATGCCGGGGTTGGCTTTGCCGGCACGAATTTTGGCCAGCTCTTTGTTCAGAAAATTCAAGGCACTCTGCATGTTGCTCTTGGCTTCGTCGATGCAGGCTTTGGATAAATCGTTCATAATTATAATGCTTGATTGTTTGATTGCTTGAATGTGTAAGTCTAAACCGTAAACCTTAAACAGTATTCATACGTTCACCTCGGTGCCGATATTCTCGCCCTGGACCACCTTGAGCAGGTTGCCTTTCCGGTTCATGTCGAAGACGTAGATGGGCAGCTTGTTCTCTTCGCAGAGTGCGAAGGCGGTGAGGTCCATGACCTTGAGTTTTTTGTCCATGGCCTCGTGGAAGGTGAGGTGCTCGTATTTGACCGCCGTCGGGTCTTTCTCGGGGTCGGCGGTGTATATGCCGTCGACACGGGTTCCTTTCAGGATGGCGTCGGCCTGGATCTCCACAGCACGCAGCGCCGAGGCGGTGTCGGTGGTAAAGAAGGGGTTGCCGCTGCCGCCGCCGATGATGACGACACGTCCGTCGCGCAAGGCTTCGATGGCGCGCCGACGGCTCATGGCTTTGCAGATGGGCTCGATGTTGAGACCACCCAGCAGCTCGGTGCGCAGTCCCTCTTTCTCGAGGGCGGCCTGCAGCGCCAGGCTGTTGATGAGGGTGGCCAGCATACCCATATAGTCGCCCTGCACACGATCCATGCCCTGGGCGGTGCCGCCCAGACCGCGGAAGATGTTGCCACCACCGATGACGATGGCGACCTCTACGTGCTGGTCGACGGCCTCTTTGATGTCACGGGCATATTGCTCGAGCATCTCGGGGGCGATGCCGTAATGTTGCTGACCCATGAGCGATTCACCGCTTAATTTCAGAAGTATGCGACGGTATTTCATATTGGCTGTTTTTATAAGTTCCTTGATTTGTTGCTGTTGTGTTGTAACACACGTTTTTTTGCAGCAACTAAGTTAATCATTTTTTTGCAAATGCAAAAGGGTTGTGCGCAGATTGCTGTCGCTCAGGATGATGCCAGCGCCAGCGAGGCGATGCTAATGCGCGTGACGCCCGCCGCTATCAGGGCGTCGCAGCAGGCTGCGGTGGTGGAGCCGGTGGTGATGACGTCGTCGACCAACAAGATGTGCCGTTGCTGGAATAACTCGGGTTTGCGTACCCGAAAGGCCCCTTTCACATTCTCCTTGCGTTCTTCTGCCGTCATGTGGGTCTGACTGTCGGTGTTGACGGTGCGGACGAGGTTGCCCGTGCTGACGGGTCGCTGCAAGACCTTGGCGATGCCGCGACAGAGTAGCTCGCTCTGGTTGTAGCTGCGGTGTCGCTCTCGGCGGGGATGCAGGGGGACGGGCACCAGCAGGTCGACCGACGCAAAACGGCCGCTCTCGACCAACTTCTCTCCAATCATCATGCCCATGGTCAGCGCCAGTTTGCGGGCGCCGTAGTATTTGATGTGATGGAGGAGGTCACGGCTGGCGGTGTCGGGACGGTAATGTAGCAGCGACATGGCGGCTACCACCTCCCGATGGGCTTGGAAGTGCTGTTCGGTCTCGTTGCCGACTACCGCCGCGTTGTGTGTGAAGGGCAGATGCAGCCAGCAGTGGGTGCAGAGGTAGTGCTCGTCGCCCAGCAGCAACTGACTACAGTGAAAGCAGTGACGGGGAAAGAGGAGGTCGACAATTTCGCGCAGCGGCTGCAGACGGAAGCGTTTCATGGCAGGAAGAGGCAGCTGTCGCCATAGCTGAGGAAACGGAAGTCGTGGTCGAGCGCGTAGCGATAGCAGTCTTTCCAGTTGTCGCCGATGAGTGCCGATACCAGTAGCAGCAATGTGCTCTTGGGCTGGTGGAAGTTGGTGACCAGTCCGTCGACGATGTGGTAGCGATAGCCGGGGGCGATCATCAGCTGGGTGGCGCCTTCCAGCCGTTCGATGCCGTTGCGCTGCATCCATTGCAGCACGTTGCTGTAGGACCGCTCCGCCGATATGCTGTTCGCCTCCTCTGTATAGGGTTCCCATTGGCGGACGTACATCTCCGTGAGCTGCGCGTTGTGTTCCAGCTGCAAGCCGAACCAATAGACGGACTCGAGGGTACGCACGGAGGTGGTGCCCACCGCTATCAGCGGTTTGCCCAGATGCTGCAGGATGTGTTCGATGTTCGTTTGCGATATTTCGACTTTCTCCACGTGCATCTCGTGGTCGCCGATGGCGTCGCAGTCCACGGGCTTGAAGGTGCCGGCACCGACATGCAGGGTGACGAACTCGCAGTCGATATGGGCGTTGCGCAACGACGCAAAGACGGCGTCGGTGAAGTGCAGTCCCGCCGTGGGTGCTGCCACTGACCCCTGTTCGCGGGCGTAGACCGTCTGGTAGCGCACCTTGTCGTCGTCGGTGGCGTCGCGGTGCAGGTAGGGCGGCAGCGGGATGACGCCGGCGCATTCGATGATGGAGGCGAAGGCGTCGTCGCTGTCCCAGCGGAATTCCACCACCCGGCTGTTGCCGACGGCTTCGTGACGTTCGGCGGTGAGGGTGACGGTGCGACCTTCCAGCGATAGCTGACGGGTCAGCAGGTCGGATTTCCACCGTTTGTTGTGGCCTATCAGGCAGACCCACCGACTGACGCCGCGCTGCTCAAAGGCGGTGGCGACAGGCATGGCGTAGGGTTCCAGACAGAAGATTTCGATGGTGGCACCGGTGGATTTCTGAAAGAGCAGACGGGCGTGGATGACTTTGGTGTTGTTGCACACCAGCAGGGTCTCCGCGGGCAATTGTTCCGCCAGATGACAGAACTGACTTTCTGCAATGGCGCCGTTCTTATATACCAACAGCTTCGACTGGTCGCGTTGCGCCAAAGGGTATTTGGCGATGCGCTCGTCGGGCAACGGATAGTCGTAGTCGGCTATTGGGATGTTCTTCGGTTCACTCGGCATGTTTTCTTTGCGTGACGGCGGAGAGAACGATGTACCACAGGATGATGAGAGAGATGGCATACCATTCGCTGGTGGCGGCGATGAGCAAGGCACAGCCGATGAGGAAGAGGTATTGCACTCGGTTGCTCTTCCAACTCATGTCATTAAAATTGAATTTCAATGAGAACATGCGTATGTTGCTTACCATCATAATATTGGTGACAAGACTTACGACGGCAATAGCAATACCTAAACCATCGTGCCAAACTGTCTGCAATTGATCGTCTGGGATATGTCTGTAACAACCCTCGAGATACATTCTGCCGGGTAACAGGTCATATTGTCCTTGCAGGTACAAAGCAACGCCAATCCAAATTAGTGCGTTGGCAGGTGCGGGGAGTCCTTTGAACCCATGTGCTTGCTCTTCGTCAATGTTGAATTTTGCCAACCTATAAGCGGTAAAAAGTGGCATCAAGAAGGCAACAAAAGGAAGATATAATAACAGGGTGCAATAATAATCTGCTCCTACAGCACGGAAAGAAATACCGAAGCCGTCGTCAAGAATAGTCCATACAATAAAAGCAGGTGCTACACCCGATGTTACCACGTCAGCCAACGAGTCGAGTTCTTTACCTATCGCAGACGGAACCTTCAGTAGTCTCGCTGCCATTCCGTCAAAAAAATCCAAGAAAATACCGAAGCAGATGAAGAATGCAGCATAATTTAGTTCCGCTTTCAGTGCATAACGTATTGCCAGCACACCACAAAGCAGGTTGCCGAGAGTGATGAGGTTGGGAATCTGCCGCTTCATTCCTCTTTCCAGAGTTTCACGATGAGCTTGAACTCTTCGGTGTCCCAATACTCACGGAATTCCACATCGGTGCGCGCTTTCTTCTTCAGCTCGTACTCTTGGTCGATGGCGGCTTTCAGGTTCTTCAGCGCGTTCTCTTTGTCACCTTGGCGGGCAAAGGCGATGGCGCGCAGATAGTTGACCTTCTCGTCTTGGTTTAAGCAGCAGTCCAGGGTGCGGATGCAGGCCGAGAGGTCGTCGTTCATCAGCTGCACATAGGCGAGGTTGTAACTGCAGGGATTGTCTTTCAGCTGCTCCTGTGCCTCGGCATAGTTGCCGCGCTTGAGGTTGAGGATGGGCAGGTTGTAGGCGGCGTCGGTGCTACCCTGGCGCTCGGCCTCCTCGAAATACTGCTTGGCCAGCAGGTAGTCCTCCTTACCCATGCAGAGCAGACCCCAGTTGTTCAGCACGTCGGGGTTGTGGGGGTTAAGCTCCTTGGCCACATTGAGGTAGCGCTCGGCTTCCTCATAGTCGCCCAGATAGCAGGCCACGGCACCGGCGTTGTTCCAGGCAGCCCACTCGGCGCTGTGGTTCTCGGTGGCCCACTTGTAGTATTTCATCTTGGTGGGATAGCTGTAGTTGATGTAGGCAGTGTACATCAACTCGTCGAACGACAGCTTGGCAGGGTTCAAGCTGGCCTGCTTGGCCAGTTCGGGGTCGCTCTTGCGTGCCTCGGAGTAGTAGAGGGCAATCTGCGCACGACGCAGGTTGGGGAAAATTTCGCTGTTGAGCTCACCGTAGACGGTGGCCATGTTCTTGATCATCTGCTCGCGCTTGATGAGGTTCTGCTGCGTCTCCACAACGTTGATGATGGCGTGTTTGTCCTGGATGTCGGACTCTTCGACCATGACCACGAAGTGTACCCAGTCTTCACCGGCGGCACGGGTGGTGATGATGATTTGCTTCAGTTGCTGGTATTTGTAGTACTCCACATCCTGCGGCTTGATGTTGGCACGCTTGGCCATGATGGTCAGCACCTCGTCCAGCACCTGACGGAGCTGTGCGGTGGCTACCTCGGCACGGTTTTTCGACACACCGGCGTTGTGGGTCTCCTCGCCTTCGGGCGAAGCCCAACCGGTGATGTTGATCTGCTTGGGCAGACCGTTCTCCAGCATCACACGCTTGAGGTCGGCCAGGTTGGCACGGGCGTTGAATTTGCGGTTCATGTAGAAGTCCCAGTCGAGGTTCGACGTGCCGTTGAGGAAGTAGATGTCGGCAGTCTCGACCACACCCTGCTTCTTGTTGTAGTTGATGGGGGCGATAGAGATGGTGCCGCGGATATCGACCAGCGAGGTGGTGTTGTTCACACCGTCGGAGATAAGCACGGTCGAAAGCTCTTTACTTCTGTGGTTGGCAGTGATGTCTTCAGCGAAACGGGCCTCTTCGTCGACGTTCTTGTCGGCATAAACCACGGGAGTGAGCGTCACACGTCCCGTCTCCATACCCGGACGGTACATGAAACGGTCGGTATAGGTGTAGCGACCACCACTTTCGTAGTTGATGGTGGCGCCGCTACCTTTCACGTTCTCACCTTTCAGCGTGATGGGGTCGAGGGTGACACTGCCGCTGTCCCAGGTGAAGACAGGCTGCACAAACATGGCGGCTTTTTTCTTGAAATATTTCTCGGGGAAGACGCCGGTGAATTTCACCACCACCTTGCCGTCCACTGTGGCGACGGGGTCGGGGTTGGCTTTGTATCTCACGTCTTTGTGTTTTCTTTTCATGTACGAAAGACCGTTGCAACCCGAAAGGAGCAGTGCAACGATGAGCACAGAGAAAATGCTTTTCTTCATGACTATTGCCGTGGTTTTATTGATTATAATAATCTGCAAATATACGATTTTTTTTAGAATTATTTTGATTGGTGACTTGAACGGGTAGTTTTTTCACCTTTTCCGATGTGGCAAAGGTGTGAACAAGTCCGGTGAATTTTAATCCAAACAGCTACTTACTCCACTGGGGCATCGGCTGTTTTCTGTCTGGGACAGATACTTGTGTAGGGACAGTAGCTGCACTTTTTTTGGTCTTCGGCAACCTGGAACGGAATACGGGCGTCGGTGATTTCCGCGACCAGCTGACGGATGATGTTGCCGATTTCGTCGGTCTGTCCCAGGGTGATGATGGGCTGGCCATCCCAATGGACGGGGAGAAATCCCGTGCGCATGTCACCGATGGGGTAGATGCCTGATTCTATGATATCTTTGGCGTTTGTGTTGTCGGTGGTTTGGGATTCGTCATGCAGATAGAGCCAGCTGTACATCAGCACTTGGAAGCTCTTGTCGGAGATGTCGCGTTCGGCAATCTTCTCACTGCTGTTTTGGAGGTCTTTGTTGTCTACCTTTCCGGTTTTGTAGTCGACAATACGCAGATGTCCGTCTATCAGGTCGATGCGGTCAGCTTTACCGAATAACTTCAGCTCTCCCCAGCCAGGCAGGACGAGTTGGCAGTTCAGGGGTTGCTCCAATGCCAATATCTGCAGGCTGTGACCTGATTCTATGGTTTTTATGTCACAATCGATAAGGTGGTGTATCTGTCGGCGCGCCACACGCTGCTGGAGGTAGGTCTTGCCGTGCGAGATGTTTTCTTCACCCATAACGGTAAAGTGCTGACTGAGACAGTCGTCCACAAGGGGGAGCAGGTCGCGCAGGGTGTCCGACTGCAACGGGCGGTTGAGCAGGGGTGTGTAGAGTTGGTGGAGCACATCGTGTACGAGGGTGCCGAAATGCGAGGTGTCGAGACTGTCGGTGAGGTCTTCAGACTCTCGGATGTGCAAAATCTGCTGGTAGTAGTACCGCATGGAACAGCCGCGGTAGGTGTTGAGCGCAGAGGGTGAGAAGCCGGATTCTGACAGCTGTCGGATACGCTGAAGGATGGTGTCGTCCTTCGTGACGGACGATTGGGTGACCGAGCCTGTCGTGTCGTCCAGTTGCGGCTGGATGACCTGTTGGCGTATCTCGATGTTGGGGTGCGTGCGTGCCAGCTCGCGTTGCAGCTGTATGACGAAGCGGCTGGCTTCACCTTTACGGGAGCTGTCGGTCTGGGTACTGTAGACGATGTAGACCTCTTCGGCACGCTGGATCAGTTGGTAGAAGTGGTTGGCATAGATGGCGTCCTTTTCCTCGTGGGTGGGCAGGTGGAAGGGGTCTGCCGTCTTCAAGTGGAATGGTATCAGTGTGTTGTCCTGCCGTCCAGTGGGCAATATACCCTCGTTGGCCGAGAGTAGGATGATGCGCTTGAAGTCCAGGTTACGGGTCTCCAGCATGCCCAAAATCTGTAGTCCCTGCAGGGGCTCGCCGTAAAAGGGGACGCTGATTCGGTGTGCCATCCGACTGTAGATGCGTTCCAGGGTCTCGATGCGGTTGATGAAACCGTAGCGTTGCTGGAGGTCGACGAAGTGGTCGATCAGTTTGCTGTATTCAGTGAGTGCGGCGGCCTCTTTTTTATTGATATTGTGACTGTTGCTGGATTGCAGGCGACCTGCCAGATCGCTCAGCAAGGTCAGCAGGTCGTCGGGATGGTCGTTGTTGATGTCGAACAGGGGCTTGACCCAGCTGGTGTCCAGCTGCAACGCTTCCGACAAGGTTTGCAGGTCGTTGGCGTCGAGATGTATTTTCTGTTGCTCGAGGAGGTAGCGCTGCAGACTGTGACGGTTGGTGGGCTGCTCGGTGAGCAGGCTGGCGCAGGTGTCGGACAGGATGTCGACGAGGTCGTTGCGGTAAAGCTGCTGTCTCCGCATGTTCTTGCATGCGGAGAACAGCTTGAGGGTCAGCGTGTGAATGGCGGTCTGCTCCAACGGGTAGCCCATGGTCACATTGACGGAGGGGATGCTGTCTGGCAGCGAGTGCAGCATGGGCACCAGCAGACTCTCGTCGGCCAGTACAACTGCTGTGTCCTGCAACGATTGTTCGGAGTGGTTGCCGTCCGCTGTCATCGTCCGCAGCAGGTCGCCGGCGTATTTGACCTGCATCAGGTCTTCAGGACTGCTGACGAAGGTGACTTTTTTTGTTCCAATGGCGAAGTGGTCGGGGAAGGGACCGATGTTGTCGAATTGCTTGGCCAGTCTCCGCAGGAAATGTCCTGCCTCTTGTTGGGGATTGTCGAAGTAGTAGGCGTCGCCATCGCACAATAAAGTGGCGATACCTTTCCGTTTTAATGTCTGTATAATGGTTGATTCCGAGGTGGAGAGTGCGTTGAAACCGACGAAGTAAAGGTGCTGGTAGGGAAAGGTGTGGCTGTCCACCCGCTCGGCGGCGGCACGGTAGGCCATGCCGCTGTAGGCTTTGCCCTGCTGTTCCAGTCGCTGGTGCAGCTGGGTGTAGTGGTTGTAGAGTGAGCGGTAGAATTTCAGGTAGTTTTGCTGGAAAGGTGTCAGTGGTGTGCCGCTGATGTCCCACTCGCCGATGGCTTTCAATTCGTAGAGGTTGTCGAAGAGTTGTCCCGCATCGGCTTGGTAGAGGTCGATCTCGGAGAAGTCGTTGATCATCGTCTCCCCAAAGGAGATAAACTGGTCGAAGGTCTCCGCCTCCCTTGTCTCTTTGGTGAGGTTGCGGTGGATGTCGTAGAGTTCGAAGAGCAGGTATTCTTTCGGCATGATTTCCAGTCCGCAGATGTCGCGCACGATGTCGTCCATTCCCATGGTGACCGGCAGGAAAAAGGAGCTGGGACCCAGCTTTTGCAGGCATTTGCGCAGGAAGAGTCCGGGACGGCGGTTGTTGAAGACCACGCACACCCGAGAGAGGTCGGTTCCGTGTTGTTGCAGCAGGTGCTGCGCTACTTCATGCAAAAAAGTCTCCATGGCTGCGGTATTTTTCTTCCAGTTGATGTAGTGTCTCGATGCGTCCCACGTCGACCCAGCGATGGCTGTCGTGCTCGTAGGCGCCGATGCGTGTCGTTTTTGCCAGCCGCAGGTATTCGGGTATGATGGGGTAGGCGGCAGGTGTGGCGGGCAGCATCAAGGGCAGCTGTGGCTCCACGAGGGCGATGCCGCTGTAGGCCATTGGGGTGGCGTTGTCGACGGGAAGGTCGCTCCATAGGTGGCTGTCGCTCTGACGGTTGTGCCAGCCGACCAATAGCCCGTTCGCGTCGAAGAGTAGCTGACGCGAACTGTCACGTCGACTGACGGCCAAGGTGACCAAGTTGTGCTGTTGCCGGTGCTGCGTTTGCAGTACTCCCAAGTCGATGGCGGAGAGCACGTCTACGTTGTGTATCAGGATGGGTTCGTCGGCCAGAAAGAGCGGTGCGGCATGGCGCAGTCCGCCACCCGTGTCGAGGAGCTGTTGCCGCTCGTCGGAGATGTGGATGTCGGCATCCCAGCTATGGCGGGCGACGAAGTCGACAATCTGGTCGGCAAAGTGGTGTACGTTGATGACGATATGGTGTGCTCCAGCGGCGATGACGCGCCGGATGGCGCGTTCCAATAATGTTTGGCCACCAATTTCAACCAAGGCTTTGGGCTTCAGGTTGGTGAGAGGACGCAGCCGCGTCCCCAGTCCGGCCGAAGGAATGAATGCTTGCATCTGTTCGGACAACAATGGGTTCTTTTGCAAAAATACAAAAATGTTTGACAATGGAGGTAATTCGCTATTTATGGGTACTTTATTTATTTTTTGTATATTTGCAGTTGGAACAAATGCCACCTGGGCATCTTGCGCTTTTGTTAATCGTCTGTGAGATAGTGGAATTAATGAAGATGGGGATGTCTGTGTGGGTATATATAAAAACAAAAATTGCCAAATGAACACTTCACGTTTTTTGTTGATAGGTGTGTTGCTGACACTGCTGCTGGCAGGTTGCTCCACCAAAGACATTGCCTATATCCATGATGCACCCCGCGACTCGTCGGAGGTCTTGACGGGTCAGTTTACCAAGGGTATTCAGCCCAACGACCAGTTGCATATCTATGTGGAAAGTGCCACTCCCGAGTCGGCTGTCCAGTTCAACCAAGAGACCAACCGCACGGCGGACATGGGTACGGCCAAGGTGGCGGGCTCCAGCTCTAATCTGGGCTATCTGGTCAACCAGGACGGCGATATCGTGTTCCCCATTCTGGGCCGCCTGCATGTGGCGGGCATGACACACCGCGAGCTGGCCACTATGCTGGAGCAGCGCCTTATTAGCGAGGGCTATATCACCGACCCCGTCGTCACGGTTCGACTGCTCAATTTCAAGGTGAGCATCCTGGGTGATGTGTCGCATCCCACGCAGCTGCATATTGACGGTGAGCGTGTCACCATCTTTGAGGCGCTGAGTATGGCGGGCGACCTGACCATCTATGGTCAGCGCAAGAATGTGACGGTGGTCCGCGAGGAGAACGGTGTCCGTACTATCGGCACGCTGGATCTCTCCTCCAAGGAGGTCTTTAACTCGCCGTATTACTATCTGCACCAGAACGATATGGTGTACGTCGAACCCAACAAAAAGAAAAAACGTGACGCCAATCGCGATTTGACGATGCTGTCCGTTATTTCAACAGTGACCTCTATCGCGTCGTTGATGGTGTCCATTTACTACTACAGTTTCCTGCGGGATCGGTATAGCAAGTAATTCCATCGAGAACGATTACTGTGCATAATTTGTATTTTTGAAAGTCTTCTTTATTCGAAAAACAAGATATGGAAAATAACAATCTGAACAATAAGGGTGCGATGAACACCGCGCAGGAAGAGGACGGAGGCTACCGTTTTAATGCGCGTGACTTCATTTTTGCCTGTCTGGCCAACTGGTACTGGTTTGTGGCATCGGTTCTGGTCTGCGCCATCGTGGTGGGCTTTGTCTACAAGTCGACACCGAAGACTTACACATCGGGTGCCCGCATCTTGTTGCGCAACCTGGACAATCAGGGATCGCGCTACAATGCGCGTAGCATGGATCAGGTATTCGCTCAGTTAGGCGACAATATTGGTGCCAATTCTGTGGAGGATGAGATTTATTTGATTCGCTCCACCGCGCTGATGTACGGCGTTGTCAATCGGATGGGACTTAACACCTCCTGCAGTTGCAACAGTGCATTCCATAAGGTGTCGTACTACAAGGACGAACCGCTGACATTGGTTCTCTACAACCGCGACGCGGACAATAAAGAGGCTTCGATCAGCGTCGACGTGACGCCGATCGACAAAGATAACTACACTTATCTTGTGAAGATGGTGAATGGCGTAGGCTGCAAGATAAAAGGTAAAGCTCATTTTAATGAGACAGTGACGCTGAACAAGAGCATCGCTTTTGCCATCGATGAATCTCCCTATTTCAATACTACATGCATCGACCGTACGTTTACGCTGAATATGCTGCCGGCTATGGCGGTGGCACGTGGCATGGTGGGTCGTCTGGCCGTTAGTCGCGCTGAGAAGATGGCCTCTGTGATCAACCTGGGTTTTGTTGACTCCAACCCGCGTCGTGCCAAGGAGTTGTTGGACACCCTGATTCTTGTCTACAACGAGGATGCCATCAACGACAAGAATATGGTTACCCAGAAGACGCAGCAGTTCATCGACGACCGTATTGCCTTTATCACCGGCGAGCTGAGTGATGTGGACAAGCGCGTTGAGGAACTGATTAGGAGTACCAAATTCCCGGATATCTCCTCTGCCAGTTCCACTTTGGCCGCTTCAGGTGTGCAGTACAACAATGCGGTGGTGTCGCTGGAGACAGAGCGCGACTTGGTGCGTTTTGTGAAGGAGTATATTGAGGATCCTTCCAATGCCGAGGAGCTGATACCCTCCAATGTGGGTATCACCGATGGTTCTATCCAGAATCTGATTTCTATCTACAACCAACAGTTGCTGCAATACAAGAAGTTGCGCAGCAGCGCTTTGCCCAACAACCCCACCCTCAAGAGTGAACAGCAAAATCTGCAGGCAACGCGCAATGCGATTATCAACTCCATCAACAACTTATACAAGTCCACCTCGGTCCGTCTCACCAAGGCGCGCAACCAAGAGGCTACGGCACAGCGTCAGATTTCCGATGTGCCGACACAGACCAAGGCGGTGACGGAGGTTTCCCGTCAGCAGAAAATCAAGGAGGAACTCTATATGTACCTGCTTCGCAAGCGCGAGGAGAACGCCATGCAGCAGGCCGCCTCGGTGGCCAGCGCCAAGGTGGTGGAGAACTCGGTGTTGACAGATCAGGGTCCCCGTCTGATGATGTATATCCTGGTGGCATTAGTGATAGGTCTGGGTCTGCCCATCGCGGTGGTATTTCTGATCAATTTCTTCAACACCCGCATTCGTACCCGTGCTGATGTGGAACAGCAGATTTCTGTGCCCATCTTGGGTGAGGTGCCGTCCAAGCCCAAAGGTCGCGAGAACGATGAGATTTTGGTGACGGCCAACGGCAACGATTTGATTACGGAGGCTTTCCGCATCCTTCATTCGAATATTCCATTCTTTATCTCGGGCCCCGATCAGAAGGTTATCCAGACGGTCTCCACTATTGCCGGCGAGGGTAAGTCGATGGTGTCGCTCAACCTGGCACTTTCGTTGGCCTACCTGGGCCGCAAGACGTTGTTGATCGATGTCGACTTGCGCAAACGTTCGCTCACCAAGACGATAGAGAAACACCCGAAGGAGGGTTTGGTCCATTATCTGCTCGGAAAGACCGAACAGGTGGAGGATGTCATCCAGCACAGCCAGGCTTCCGAATATCTCGACTACATCGTCTGCGAGCGCGTCCCGCCTAACGCTACGCAGCTGCTGCTCAACGACAGGTTTGAGAAGATGATCCAGTCGGTGCGCGAGAAATACGATTACATTATTATCGACTCCACACCGGCACAGGTGATTGCAGACTCCGCCATCGTGAACCGCAGTACTGACCTCACGCTGTACATCACCCGTGTGGGATTCCTCAGCAAGAGCGCGCTGCCGTTTATCCAGGAACTGCACGACAAGAAGAAGTTCAAGAATATGGCCATCGTGCTGACTGATATGCCGGTCGTCAAGGGTCACGGCTACGGTGTCTATACCTACGGTAGGGGCTATGGATACGGCTATGGTTATGGCTACGGTTACGGTTATGGGTACGGCTATGGTTATGGCTATAGCTATGGTGATGAGAGCAAGTAATTGTTGCGACCTATGGTGATTGTACCTACTGCTATTGAAGGTGTATTTATAATCGAGCCCACGGTCTTCGGCGATAGCCGAGGCTATTTCTTCGAAAGTTTCAATGCCCGCGACTTTGCCGCGGCGACGGGTGTCGATGTACAGTTTGTTCAGGACAACGAGTCGAAGTCTTCCTTCGGCGTGGTGCGCGGCCTGCATTTCCAAAAGCCACCCTACGCCCAGTCGAAACTGGTGCGCGTGGTGAAAGGCACGGTGTTGGATGTGGCGGTCGACTTGCGTCGCAACTCACCCACTTTTGCACAGCATGTCGAGGTGGAACTGACGGAGGACAACCATCGCCAGATCTTCATCCCCAAAGGATTTGCCCATGGTTTCGCGGTGCTGAGCGATGAGGCTATTTTCCAGTACAAGTGCGATGAATACTATCATCCCGAAAGCGAGGGTGCCTTGGCTTGGAACGACCCGATGTTCAACATCGACTGGCGCATTCCGGCCGATAAGGTGAAGCTCTCGTCCAAGGACTGCTGTCATCCCACAATGAAGGATTTTGTAACGCCTTTTTAATGATGAATATTTTGGTTACTGGTGCCAACGGACAGTTGGGCAACCACATGCGGCTACTGGCTGAAAGGTCCGATGGGCACAATTGGTCGTTTGTCGATGTCGACGAACTTGACCTTACGCAGGAGGCGGCTGTGTGGAGCTATTTCCGCCACCATCCGGTGGATGTGGTGGTCAACTGCGCCGCCTATACCAATGTGGACCGTGCCGAGGAGGAAGAGACTGTCGCCGACAGGGTGAACCATCAGGCGGTACGCTATCTCGCCGAGGCGGTGAAGTCGTCCAACGCCCTGCTGGTGCATATCTCCACGGATTATGTCTTTGGCGGCAATGTCAACAACACACCGTGTACGGAGGACCAGTCCGTCAACCCCACCGGTGCTTATGGCCGCACCAAGCTGGCGGGCGAGCGTGCCATCCAGGAGGTGGGCTGCCGCTATGTGATTATCCGTACCGCATGGCTCTACAGCGAGTATGGACGTAATTTTGTCAAGACGATGATGTCGCTCATCGCCTCGCGGCCTGAGCTGAAGGTGGTCTTCGACCAGGTGGGTACCCCCACCTATGCCGGCGACCTGGCGGCAGCCATCATGCAGGTTATCCAAAGTGCAGAGATTCCCTGCGGCATCTATCATTATTCCAATGAGGGCGTCTGCAGCTGGTACGACTTTGCACAGGCTATCGCGCGACAGTTGGGCGACACCCGCTGCCGCATCTTGCCCTGCCACAGCAGCGAGTTTCCCAGTCCAGTGGTGCGTCCCAGCTATTCGGTGCTCGACAAGACGTTGATCAAGCAAACATTCGGGTTGGAGATTCCCTACTGGAGCGACAGCCTGGCCCGTTGCATGCAACAGATGTCCCAATAACCTGTTAGCAGTAACTTTAACCTCTAATCATCCAACCCTTTCCCCCTTTAACCTTCCAACCCTTCAACCCTCCCACCCATGCCCAATCCTCCCTTTGTACACGAGAGCAGTTATGTCGACGACGATGTCGTCCTCGGTCAGGACACCAAAGTGTGGCATTTTTGCCATATCCAGCGTGGCGCGCGTATTGGCGAACGTTGTTCTTTGGGCCAGAACGTCAATGTGGGCAACAACGTCCGCATCGGCAACGGAGTGCGTATACAGAATAATGTATCTATATATGAAGGGGTGGAACTGGAGGACAATGTCTTCTGTGGCCCCAGCTGTGTCTTCACCAACGTGACCACGCCGCGCGCCCATTTCCCTGTGGGCGGTGTCTATGCACGCACGCTGATTCGCGAGGGTGCCTCGTTGGGCGCCAACTCCACGGTGGTCTGCGGCCATACGGTGGGACGCTCAGCGTTGATAGCTGCGGGCGCCGTCGTCACACACAATGTCCCCGACTATGCCCTGATGGCGGGAGTCCCCGCCCGTCGCATCGGCTGGGTTTGCGAGTGTGGAAAACGACTCGACGATACACTGCAGTGCGCGTGCGGCCGTCACTACCGTCTTTTAGCACCCGAACAGCTGCAACAGGTCTCCGAATAATTGCAACAATAGAAAATTTATAGGGCACGGACAGTAAAAATCCGTGCCTTTTTTGTCTCTTTTTGCGCTGTTTTGGGACCTATAGGTCATTTTGCAGGATGAAATCTTCCAAGAAGCCCATGATTACAGGGAAACCCATGCATCAAGGTGCTTGAATCCAATTTTAACAAATAAAAATTCTCAATAGGTCAATTTGCAGGATGAAATCTTCTAGATAGCTGGAGTATGCTACCTTTGCGAGTATTCAAGATACCCGAAAACGGCAGCAAATGTACAAGATGAAATGTCCTGCGTGTGGGGCTACGCACACGGTAAAAAATGGGAAACGGAGAGGTGTCCAGCTATATGTCTGCAAAGAGTGCGGATATCAGTTCCGGAATAGCCGAGCAATATCTCAAGACGCATTGTGGCGAAGTTATCAGGATGGCAAGCAGACGGTAGCGGAGCTGGCAGTAGCCATCGGAGTGAGCGAATCTACAATTAAGCGCCGGTTGCGTGAGGTTGAACGAGAATGGGAGCAGCCAGTTCTTCCCAAAGGAGGTATTGTCCACCTGGATGCTACCTACTGGGGACGCAACAGCGGTGTGATGCTTGCTCTGGACGAAGGGACAGGGAGACCTTTGTACCTGGCATTCATCGAGCACGAGAAGGTCCTGGACTACGTCGATGCGATACACAGCATAGAGGGACGTGGATATGCCATAAGGGGCATTGTGATTGATGGTATGAGAAGTCTGTTCGAGGAGTTCAAGTGCTACAAGATACAGATGTGCCAGTACCACATGATCCAGATTGTGAAACGATACCTTACCCAGCGCCCCAAGTTGATTGCGGCCAGGGAACTGAATGCACTGGTTAGCAGTATTACAACCAAGCTAGGAGAGGACTTTGAGAAGGAATACAAGGATTGGAAATCCAAATGGCAGGAAACGCTGAATCGTCGCTCAATATTGAAGTCTGGCAAGACG
This sequence comes from Bacteroidales bacterium, assembly GCA_017449975.1. Taxonomy (GTDB): domain Bacteria; phylum Bacteroidota; class Bacteroidia; order Bacteroidales; family P3; genus Colimorpha. Next base: position 8,214 of record JAFSYK010000053.1, on the reverse strand, counting down.
CGGTTTACCCACAGGCGTTTGCGATCAGCCATGTACAGCATCGATTTCTACCTGCCATACCTATTCACATATCAACAGCCGGGATGCGAAGGAATGCCGAACACCAACAACAAGATAGAGGGAACCTTTACAGACCTCAAAAAGAATCTCAACAACCACAGCGGAATGTCAAAGGAGAACCGCAAGCGTTTCATTAGTGGGTTTTTCTTGGCATTGTGTGAATTCTAACATGTCATAACATAGAAGCGGCTACCCTGATGGGCAACCGCTTCAAAGATGACTTGTCGTCATTCACAGCGGTCCTATTCCTCACGGAGTTGCTCCCCAGCAGAGCTCCATTACGCTTCAAACCGCGTCGCAAAATTACGAAATCATTTTAGAACAGCCATCCTGCAATTTGACCTATTGACAAAAAGGACCGAAAATCATCCTGCAATTTGACCTATACGCCAAAAATCCTCAGATTCAGCCATGAAAACGGTGGAGAAAAGTATGTGAAGCACTTTGATGCCTGGCAACATCTTATCATCATGCTGTATGCGGTGATTAAACGCTTCGATTCCCTGCGCGAGATTACAAACTCCATGTTCCCCGAGGCCCGCAAGTTTGCCCATCTGGGTATCAGCATGATGCCTCGTCGAAGCACACTCTCCGATGCCAACGCAAGAAGGCCGGAGAGAATTTTTGAGGCGGCCTATAGGGATTTATATGCCACATACAAGGATGAACTTTCCTCGGACAGCCGGAAACGGCAGACGCCAAAGTGGCTCTCGCGGCTTCAAATCATAGATTCCACGACCATCACTCTTTTCTCCAACATCATCTTCAAGGGCGTGGGGAGGCACCCAAAGACTGGCAGGAAAAAAGGCGGAATCAAGGTGCATGCCAATATACATGCCAATGAGGGAGTCCCCTCTGACATCAAGTACACCTCCGCCGCCAAGAACGACAGTTTCATGCTCCAGCCATCCAATTACTCCTGCGGAGACATCCTGGCCATCGACAGAGCCTACATTGATTACGCCAAGTTCGAGGAACTCACAGCACGTGGGGTGATATATGTCACGAAGATGAAGAAGAACTTGGTCTATACAATCGACAGCGACAAAATGTATATGTCCCCCAAAGGGCTGATGGAGCTCAGGGTGCAGCGTGTGACGTTTAAAAAACAAGTCAAGGATGGAGAGGACATTGTCCACCATGCCCGTATCATCACATACGTTGATATCAAGAAGGAAAAAGCCAAACTTGTGTCGCTGCTGACAAATGATATGGACATGGAGCCGGAGGATATCGTGGCGATATATCGGAAACGATGGGAAATTGAACTACTTTTCAAGCAATTAAAGCAGAACTTCCCGCTAAGATACTTCTATGGAGAGAGTTCCAATGCAATCAAGATACAGATATGGGTAACCCTGATTGCAAACCTTCTGCTTATGATCATGCAAAAACGTATACAAAGACCCTGGAGCTTCTCGGGATTGGCAACAATGTGCAGAATAATGCTCATGTACTATGTCAACCCATACTCCTTTTTTGAAGCACCGGAGAAAGACTGGCAGAAGATAATGAAAGAGACAGAATCATCACCTCCAGAACTGACGCTTTTTGATTGAGGGGGGCTTACTTTTTCAATGAAAAGTCCGCATTGCCTATTTATCAGCACTGCGGACACATGGTTTATCACTTTTCAACTTTTAGCGGACAGCAATAATTTTGTTATTGATATTCATTCCATAAATCAATATTCAATGAGACAATGAAGACTGAAAAAGCATGATTCTTATGGAATATTCTTGAAATTGTACAATCTGTTCACTTCAGATTTAATTGTTTCTTTGCCATCATAGAACACGACCCATTGCTGCCGTTCATCTCCGCGTTTATCTACCTACGCACGGCGACCTTCCTCCGAGGCTTCGGCGCGGCGACAGCACTTAACGGATTCATCTTTGTGCTCTTTCTGGTTGCGGGCGAGGCGGATACAGCGTTCATCATCGGTATGCTTGCCGTGACGGCGCTCGCCGAAATAATTCGCCATTTCAACAGAAACGATGCGAAGAAAGGTGTCCGCTTGAGCTTTGTTCCCTTCGCCTTCTCGTTCTTCACCTACACCCTCCATTGGTGGACAAACACCGAAGGGTCGCTGGCCGCTGCCGTCAAGGAGGTGCCCGCTGGCTATGACCAACTGATGGTTCCCGTTATCGAAAACGTCCCCCTGCTGGTTATCGTCTTGGTTTTCACAATTCCCATTGCCATCTTCGCCATGCGGCTGGCTGCTTGCGTAATGAAAAAAACATTGCAGAATTAAAATGTCAATAGCATTTATGGAAAAAAAAGATGTGGCATGGCTGCTTACGTGAGGGCGGTCAAAGCGACGCCCGTTGGACGGTGGAGCGCTTCCGCCAGCTCAGCAAAGCCGACCGCGACGCCGTGGTGAAGTTTATCAATGCCATTTAATGGTTATAGATTATTGGTTCTGGTATAGATTGGCGGCGGCCCCGCCCCGGGGCCGCCGCTTGTGTCAACTATATTCAGAGAAATAATGTCATCGTGATGCAATATTTTCGGCATGCGGTCGTTTTTATCACGGAAACTTTAAAACGAATAACCATGGCAACAATGACAATATCCTACGACGAGCGCAACAAGGTGGCGCGGAGCGTGGTGGATTTCATCCGCTCGCTCGATGTGTTCACCATTACCGAGCAGCCTGCCACCAAGGGAAGCTACCAACTCTCACAGGAGGACATCCGCGCTGGCCGCGTGGAGACCTTCGCCTCGTCGAGCGAAATGTTCCAGTCGTTAGGCATTTGAGTATGTACACCATTCGAATGACCAAGACCTTCCGCCGCGACACCGAACGATGCCGCAAGCGTGGATACGATATGGAATTGCTGAAGACGGCCATCCGTCTGCTAGAGGCCAATGGCGAGATGCCGAAGGAGTACCGCCCACACAAATTGTCGGGCAATTATGCAGGCACTTGGGAGTGCCACCTCAAAGGCGACTGGCTGATGCTTTGGGAACAGAACGACACCGAATTGCTGCTCCTGTTTACCGGAACCGGCACACATTCTGATTTGTTTTGACATGCTTCGCTACGACGCTCATAACTCGCTGATAGCCACCCCCCCCCGCAAATCGTAGGGGGAATTACCTGTTTTGTTTCCACCTCTCTCCGCGCCGCCGCACAAGGCGGGGCGGGGCTTGCTTTGTGTCTAATTCTTAACATTAGTTTTTAATACCAAAACACAATGAACATTTCAATAAACGAAAAAAGACCTTACGAGGCGCCACAGCTGACTGTGGTCTCGTTCAAGACCGAGCGAGGCTACGCCGGAAGCGTCGGCGAGATTAACGGCCTGAACAATGTTATCCTCGGAGAGATGCTGTCCTCGGGCGATGAAGGCGACTATGCCGACCTCAACGGCTACGGCTGGGCTTCAAGCAGTGTTTGGGACTAATCAAAATGGAGGACAGAAAAATGAAGAAGTATCTTTACAACATCTTTATGCTGGCCGCCGTGGCGGTGGCCTTCGTCTCGTGTGAGAAGGAAAACACGCCCGTCGACGGCACGTTCACCCTCACCGTCGATGCCTCGAAGGAGGGCACCAAGGGCACCAAGCAACTCAGCCTCGACGGCTCGACGCTCAACGCCACATGGGCCGCGGGCGAGCAAGTGAAGGTTTACAACGGCGATACCCTGCTCGGCACGCTGACCCCGCAGACCACGGGCAGCGCCCACACCAAGCTCTCCGGCACGCTCGAGGGCACCATCGCCGTGGGCGACGTGCTGACGCTGAAGTTCCTCAGCCCCGACTATGGCTCGCAGGACGGCACGCTGGCGTACATCGCCGCCAATTGCGACTATGCCGTGGCGACGGTCACCGTCTCTGGCTTCTCCGGCGACGCCACGAAGACCATCAAGACCACCGGCCACGCCAATTTCGTCAACCAGCAGGCCATCGTGAAGTTCTCGCTGAAGAACACCAGCAACGCCGACATCAGCGCCACGCAGCTCGTGGTCAACGACGGCGCAACCGACTATACCATTAACCCCGCCTCGGCCGCCAGCGAAATCTACGTCGCCATCCCGGGCTTCAGCGGGCAGACGGTCCGCCTTACTGCTACCGTGGGCAGCGTCGGATATACATACGAGAAGTCGGGCGCAACGTTCACCAACGGCCAATACTACGAGATTACAGTGAAGATGACGGGGCCTTACCCGCTGCTGAGTACTGCCACGACGGCTGACTATGGCAAGGTGGTGTGCGCCGCAGGCCATCTGCACGACGCGAAGACCGCCGTACCCGCAGGCTGCACCGCCGTTGGTATTCTGGGTAAGGTAACCTCGACCGGCCACGGACTGATTCTCGCCCTACATGACGCTACATCGCAAACGTTTGACAACATCTTCAGCTGGGCCTGGCCCACCTACGCCGGCACCAGGCTGAGGGTGCTGCCAGACGATGCCGCACGCGGCAAGCAGCTGAAGAGCTACACCGCGCTGGGCGCAACCGCCGTGTCGAACTGGGCCGTGGCGCCGAAGAGCGACTACGAGGAGATATTCACCAACCTCGGCTCGACTGCTCGTTATTGGGACGGCCAGCCTTACGATTCCAACGTGAATGACTATATCACCACCGGTGTCGGAGGCACGGCATTATATAGCCAAAGCCGATATTGGTCTGCTGCGTGGTATAATGACTACAGAGCGTGGTACTTCTACAAAGACTATTGGGGCTACGACCTGAATAGGGTAACTTATAGTGTCAGGCCAGTGCTCGGCTTCTGACCTGAAGCGCACAAGACTATAGCCTCCTTTTACCTCGTACAAGTTCCGAACGAAAATATTAAGACCTATGGGTCATTTTGCAGGCTGAGACCCTATCCTAACGTAGGATGGATAAGGGATTCAAGAGATTCAAGGTACTTGAGCAGAAAATCGACTTTTAAGATTGGTCTATGGGTCATTTTGCAGGCTGAAGGATGGCGATGTCGTAGGAATTTCCTTTCTTTGCAGAAAATCAAGATACCTTAATATGTTTAAAAAAAACTTGAAATTTTCAGCCTGCAAAATGAACCTTACGCCTATTTTTTTTTATTTTGACGAAATCGACGATAAGGCTCGTGATAATTTCGGTCTTTTTATTGGGAATGCTATGTAAAAATGAATATTATTTATATCAATTTAACAACAATAATGATATTAATAAGAGTCAATTTTTGAATAAAAATTGACTCTTATTAGATTCAATTTCGTACATTTGCAGCTGTAATCAAAAATAGACAAAATGGAAAAGCTTCGGCAAAGGTATTATAATCAATTAGATAATACTTCTACTACATTTGTGCGTTACCCACAAAACAGCATTCGATGGGATGCACGTCTTAACGCAATACTTGGTGCGCGAGGTGTTGGAAAGACCACGCTGATGTTCCAGCATATCAAATTGGCCGGTCAACGCGACATGTCAATGGTCGTTTTCGCGGATGACATCTTTTTCTCACACCACACGCTACTCGACATGGCTGATACCTTCTATAAGAATGGAGGCAAGTACCTTTATATTGATGAGGTACATAAATACAACAATTGGTCAACGGAGATAAAGAACATCTATGACCAAATTCCTGGTCTGAACATTGTCTACACAGGTTCGTCCATTCTCGACCTTGAGAAAGGCGGGGCGGACCTTTCTCGGCGGCAACTGAAAAACTATATGTATGGTATGTCATTTCGCGAGTGGTTACAAATGGTGAAAAACATCGAGGTGCCGCAACTTACACTTGAACAGATACTTGCAGGCAACATCGTATTTCCATACGACAAACACCGTCCGTTACCTTTGTTCAAAGAGTATTTGGAGTGTGGCTATTATCCATTTGGTAGAGATATAAACTTCATTGAGCGCATCAATGCTGTGGTTGACCAAACTCTGGAGACGGATATCCCTCAGTTTGCAGGTCTAAGCGTCGGCGTGATGCGGAAGATTAAACAGTTGATGCAGATAATCTCACAGATTACGCCATTCAAGCCCAACTACAGCGACCTTGCCCGCGACCTTACCGTCAACCGCAACGACCTCAAAGAGTATCTTTTTTATTTGGAGAAGTCTGGACTAATACAAAACCTGTCGGCATCCGACCATGGTTTGAACTTGTTAGCAAAGGTAGAAAAGGTATATCTCGACAACACCAATCTAATGTTTACATTATGTGGCGGGTTGCCTGATACAGGAAACCTGCGTGAGACTTTTTTCTTCAACCAGATGAAAGTGAGGCACAGCGTATATAGCTCCGAAGTGGCGGATTTCCTTGTTGACGGGCATACATTCGAGGTCGGCGGCCGCAAAAAGGGCAAGAAGCAGATTGCCGGGCAGGTCGATGCCTATGTTGTAAAAGATGACATAGAATATGCCGACGGAAATGTCATTCCCCTTTGGGCCTTCGGCCTGACCTACTGACTTGAAGATAGTTTTGGGGGTAGTGTTTCAGTAATGAACCCCGAAAGTTTTTTGTCCAACTTTCGGGGTTCATTACACATTTGCTGTCTCCCTTCTGTGTTATCTTGACTGGTGGCGCCAGAAGCGCTGGGTGATGTCCTTCCAGGAGTTGTCGGGCATGCGCTTGTAGAGGTGCTGGTTGGTTTTGGGTGAAGTGAGGGGACCCAGATGGGCAATGTAGGGTCCCACCTTGATGTAGTCGAAGCGGTTACGGTCGATGTCGGAGGAGACACAGGGTCGTCCCGTGTACCACGCCACCCGCAACGACGGATGCTTGGTGTGCAGGTGGTCGGCTAGCCGCTGCACCTCGCCGGGGGCGGCGTCGCCACCCATAAAACAGACACAGCTCACCCCTGCCCCTTGCGACTGCAACAGTCCGTCGAGCTCGGCATCGTCGAGCGGCGTGCCCACGTCGTCCCACAGATAACGACTGTGGCAGCCCGGACAGCGACAAGGACAGTTGCTGAGCGAGAGCGCCAGCGTCGTCTCGTCGGGAATCTCCTGAAAGACCAGAGCCGTGTCGACGTATTTGAGCATTTTATTAAACTAAAAAGTAAAAGCTAAAAAATAAAAGCTAGAAAGCTAGAATGTAATTGTTTACTGTTTAATCGTTTAATTGTAATAATATCATTTGTCTTTAAATCCCGATAACTCCTTTAACTACTACTGGAACTCTCAATTCTCAACTCCGTGGTAGTATCTTCTGCTGGCTTCCTCTTGGCGGGGCTGCGAGAAGTTGCTGACACGCTTCAGGTAGCCGATGATGCGGGTGAGGTAGTCGACATTCTTGCTGTGACAGATGGGGCACTCCTTCAGATAGCGCTTGTCGATGTGACCGCAGTCGTTGCACACCGTGTTGGGGATATTGAAGGTGAAATAGTTGCAACCTTCCTGTGCCGCCACACGCAGTAGCTGGCGGTACTGTTCCTGCGACAGGTGCTCCTCCAGGTTGAGGTGCAGCGCACTGCCACCGGTGAGGTGCTCGATATAGGGGGCACCGTGGAGCTTGATTTTGTCGATGACCGACAGCGTGGAGTCCTCGACACGGTAGAAGTAGCTGTTGTAGCAGTCGCGGGTGACCAGGTAGCCATCCTCGCGGTCCCACTTGGCATGCTTCACACCCACGTTCTCGGCGGGAATCATCTCGCAGTTGAACATCAGCTCGCGCGAACGGTAGCGACGGTTGTAGGTCTCCACGACACTCAGCACCGACTGCACAAACTTGCGGTAGTCCTCGTTGTCGTTGATCTGCAGACCGAGGAACTCGGCGGCTTCCACCATACCGTTGACACCGATGGTCAGATACTGGCGGTTGATGTTGATATAGCCAGCGTCGAACAGCGGCAACATGCCGTGCTGCTGCAACTCCTTGAGGTTCTCGTTGTAGGCTATCTGCACCTTGTGGCAGAGGTCGACGATGTCGGCCAGATACTCCAGATAGGGCTTGTCTTCTTTCACCGCCTGCTGGATGCAACGGTTGAGGTTGATGGTGAGCACGCTCTTCGAACCCGTGGAGACACCGCCGGCACCCAGCGTGTAGCTGAACCCGTTGTCGGTAATCTCATTGCGCAGACGACAGCAGCTCGACAGCGAGTCGGCGTTGTCGCTGAGGTAGGTGAAGAACGAATGGCCTTCAGCATACATCTCAGCAGTGAAATCGCCCCATTCCTTGTCGATCACGTCACCATCTTTCGAGAGCAAT
>JAFSYK010000052.1 GCA_017449975.1 Bacteroidales bacterium | reverse complement strand
GACGCCGACCTCAGCATGCTCGGCCAGAGCGAGAAGATCAGCATCGACAAGGACAACACCACCATCGTCAGCGGCAAGGGCAACAGCGACGCCATCAAGGCCCGCGTGGGTCAGATCAAGGCTCAAATCGAGAAGACCACCAGCGACTACGATCGTGAGAAGCTCCAGGAGCGTCTCGCCAAGCTGGCTGGCGGCGTGGCCGTCATCTATGTCGGAGCTGCCTCCGAGGTCGAGATGAAGGAGAAGAAAGACCGCTTCGACGATGCTTTGCACGCCACCCGCGCAGCCGTCGAGGAGGGTATCATCCCCGGTGGCGGCACCGCCCTCATCCGCGCCGCCCAGAAGCTCGAGGCCGTGAAGCCCGAGAACGAGGACGAGAAGCTCGGCATCGAGATTATCCGTCGCGCCGTTGAGGAGCCTCTCCGCATGATTGTCGAGAACGCCGGCCTGGAAGGCAGCGTCGTCGTTAACGAGGTCAAAAATGGCAAGGGTGACTACGGCTACAACGCCCGCGCTGAGAAATACGAGAACCTCTTCAAGAGCGGCGTCATCGACCCCGCCAAGGTGACCCGTGTGGCCCTGGAGAACGCCGCTTCTATCGCCGGCATGCTCCTCACCACCGAGTGCGTCCTCTGCGACATCAAGGAGCCCGAACCCCCGATGCCCGCCGGCAACCCCGGTATGGGCGGAATGGGAGGAATGTACTAAGCCGCAAGGATTAGTACAAACCTCCATCAGCCAGAGGCGGAATGGGCGGTATGTACTAAGCCGCAAGGATTGGTACATACCCTATCCGTCAGGCATGGGCGGTATGTACTAAGCCAATAGTAACATCCAATAGAAAAGGAGCATCCAATTGGGTGCTCCCTTTTTTATGCTTTCTTTATAGGTTCTATACGCCTTCTTGGGTCAATTTGCACACATTTCTTGATACAGCGCCACCGGCCCGAGGTGCCATTGCTTAGTGTGTTCTTGTTCCAGACGTTTATATACATTAGAGGCATATATTTCTTTCACTGCCTGAACTATGTTCTTTCCGCTATCGGCGGCAAGCATCTCCGCCATGCGGCTAACCTTCGACGGAAGAATAAGATAGAGGTTGTCCTGTGTAATGTCGAGATTCATAGCATCACCTCCTTTGCCTCAATGAATGTAAGTGTCTGTAATGACGCGTCTGTATGGAACAGATACTGATCTACCAATTTGTATGATTTCAGTTCTTTGATAAGGTCTTGTTTGTTCAGAATACCACCTTCATATAGGGCAAAAGCAGCATATACGCGGTCGTTGGCAACAGGTCCATAGACAATATCATAGTCGTGAACATAGCCCTTTTCTGTGCGATTACGCATCACGAAGTCCACCCACTCTTCTGTTGGGTTATGGAAGATGAGTTGCTTTAGGGTCGCCGGAACAGACTCTAGCATTTTGTATACATTTACATACCCTTTTGCCTGTTTAGCTTCATCCATGCGACGCTTCACCCACGCCTCGGCTTGCTCATACGAAGTCGTGGTGTAAAAACCACTGCCATAGTCAAGAGTGCGGTTGGACTTACGAATTCCAGGTTTCTGTACAATCTCCAGGCTTCCGTGATATAGCTTCATGAGACCTCCTTTCTGCGTAAAGCAATAAACTCGTCGATATCTTCCAGCAACCATTGACGACTCTGCGTGTGCAACATTTCATAATGTTCTGCCAAATACTCTAACACCCCATATTTCTCCAACATCTCCATGGCATCCTTACCAGACAAATGTTTCTCGTTCTTGTACTGTTCCGTACAGAACGACAGGAAATAGGCTATATCTTGTTGTTTATTACCCATGATTCAATATGCAAAAGTACAAATTAATATACAACCCTACCATCAGAACCTTTAGAGATTATTCTGTTTCCTCTAATTTGAAACGCATGCGCCAGGTGTGGGTGTCTATGATAAAAGGTCAAGATAATTCTCGGGGGTAACCACCGTGAATGGCATCTTTCCATAGGCTTTGGTGAACTCGTTGGGAACTTTGGCGTTGCCTTTCTTCGGGTTCCATTTCATCTCATATAGGTGCAATTGACCGTCGCGCTCCTCAACAAAGTCTATCTCCTGCTGAGAGGTGGTGCGCCAAAAGTAATAGTTTGCATAGCGACCATTGTAGTGATTATACTTGATAATCTCACTAATGACAAAATTCTCCCACAAAGCTCCCACATCATTACGCATTGACAACGGGTTGAGATTTTGTATCAATGCATTGCGAATTCCATTGTCATAGAAATAGACCTTCTTGCCTCGTTTCAACTCAGAACGAAGGTTGCGACTCAAAGCCGGCAGTCGGAAAAGGACATAGCATTTTTCAAGCAAGTCAATATATTTTTCAACTGTCTTTGCATCCGAGCCTACTGTTTGCGCCAATTCGTTATAGGAGACCTCGCTCCCCACCTGCAAAGCCAACGCCACAAGCAATTTCTCAATCAATACTGGCTTACGCACACCTTCCATTGAAAGTAGGTCTTGATACATATAACTCCCCGACAAATTCATTAATATTTCCTTTGTGTCTCCGATGTTGTTAATCACATCAGGATAAGACCCAAAGACAAGCCGAGACTCCAGCATGCCCTTTGTGCGAAGAAGGCCCATATTTTCGACAAGTTCTTGCGTGGAGAACGGATATAGATGATACTCAAATTTGCGACCTGTGAGCGGCTCATTGAGTGAGCCTTGAAGCATCAATGACGACGAACCTGTAATGAGCAATTGCACCTCAGGCATGTTATCGGCAATCAACTTCATTGCCAACCCAACACCCGGCACCCTCTGAGCCTCGTCAACCATGACAATGCGATGGTTGCCGATAATACGTTGCAACTCTCTTTGATTTATTCCGTTCAACATTTCACGAACCTCTGGATCATCACAACTCAAAGTCAAAAAATCAGTTTTGCCAGACAAAATCTGCCGAAAAAGCGTACTTTTACCCACCTGACGGGCTCCGACAAGGATTATCGCCTTGCCTTTAAACATCCTATTTTCAATTACTTGTTGTATCTTTCTGCGTAATAAATCCATACTTATACCATGTTATTTTCGACTGTAAAGATACAAAATAAAATTGATAATCCAGAAAAATATACCAAATTTCAGGATTATAATCCGGAAAATAATAACAAATTTCGGGATTAGGCTAATTCTTCCAACTTAAACCGCATGCGCCAGGTGTGGGTGTCGGCGTTGTAGTCGTGGGAGAGGATTTTGAAGCGACCGATTTCGGAGGTGTTCTGCACATGAGTGCCGACGCAGGCGCAGAGGTCGTAGTCGCCGATACGGACCAGGCGGAGGGTCTCACTGGCGTCATCGGGCAGTTTGCCTAAGTCCACTTCGGGCGGCACCTCTCCCCTTTTCACAAACTCATAGCTGACAGGCAGATGCTGCGCTATCACCTCGTTCACGTGGCGCTCAATCTCCGCCACCTGCTCCTCAGTGGGACAGGCGTCAAGGAGATAGTCGCATTTGCTCTTTTTGCGCTCGATATGCGCATTCCGCGACCGCGGACAGCCGAACATCCGCACCATCGTCTGGTTAAGGATGTGTTCCGCCGTGTGCATCGGATGGTACTCCTGCTTATTGTGCTCGTTGAGAATAGGTGTTTCCATATTGATTGTTATTTTTAAACCTCAATTGATTGTACTTCTAATCGTATCTGATAAAGAGTTTAATTCAACACTGTCTGTAGACATACACAGCCTTATTCTTGTTCCATTTATGTTGTGAAGAATAATATTCCCTCGATGCAACATATATCGGAGTCGACTGACTGCCGAGAACAGATGCAGTTGGTCTTGGTTGTCTATTTCTATTTCATCAATCTCGTTGAGTGCTATCGAACGTTTTTTCCCGATAATTCTATGTCGATTCACAACAATCAACTCGTTATCTGTTATTGTTATTGTCTCATGTCCAAACCAATACCAAAGAAACAAATCTAAAATGAACAACATGCTTACCACTTCTACAAGCACAATAGAAAATACAAAAACAGAGCGCCTGTCAAAAAGTGATTTCTCCAAAAGATCAACATCTAATCCTATTGTAAAACAAGTAACCACAACCACCAGCACCAGCAAGATTGCAGAATCTAACATGAACCGGCATTTCGGGACTTTCGATGAATATATTGTAGTGGGGGTGTTTGTCCCACCCGTATGCATCGGCCGGCATTCCTGTTGGGTTTGCTCGTTGAGTATGGATTGTTGCTCCATGAGGTGTTTCAAAAAAAGGGCAAATGATAATTTGCCCCTACAGATTATTGATGTTGGGCAAATGGTGATTTGCCCCTACGCTATCCTATCTGAACTCGAAGAGGTTGGTGAAGCCGGTCATGGTGAAGACCTTGTTGATGTCGGCGTTCATACCGGTGATGATGACGCGGCCACCTTTTGCCTTGGCATTCTTGAGGATGTTGAGGAAAATACGCAGACCGCTGGAGGAGATGTATTCCAGTTTGTTGCAATCGAGCACGATGTTCATGTTCTGACACTCATTGAGCGGCTGCAGATCTTTCTCGGTCTGTGCGGAGACTGCGGTGTCAAGTCGACCTTCGAGACGGGCGACGAGTTCGCCATTTTCTTGTTGGATGGAGGTTGTCATATTATAGAATTAAAAGGTTTTAAAATTATGAAATAGATGGGTTTGTATGGATTATTGTGCTTTGATTTTTTTATTGAGGGTTAAGATGTTGCTGCCATCGTCGTGATGGTACTCTATAGTGTCCATGATGTTGCGGGTGAGCATGATGCCCAAACCACCAATGGCGCGATGTTCTGCATCAAGTGTAATGTCCGGGTCGGGAGACTGTGTGGGGTCGAAAGGTGTACCACTATCGCGGACGGTGAAAGAAATATTGTCACCGTTGATGTCGGCGCGGAGTTCAATTTTTCCCACAGTACCCTCGGGATAAGCATACTTCATGATGTTGACCACGGTCTCCTCGATGGCGAGGTTAAGGCTCATGGTGAGCGAGGGGTCAAGGTTGTGCTCCTCGGCCAGTCCTTCGACGAAGGCTGTCAGCTGGTCCACCTCTTGCACGTCGTTGTGCAGGATGATGGAGCGGCTGGAATGGGTTTCGTTGGTTTCGCGCAGTTTGGTGAGCTGGAGAGCCAGCAACGTGAGGTCGTCGCTCTGTTCGGCTCCGTTGACAAACTGTTGCACATCCTGAGTGATGGACTCCACGAGCGCCCGTGGAGTCTTGTTGCACGCCTTCAGCACCTTCAGGATGCGGTCGTCGCCATACTGATCGTGGTCAGCGTTCTCGGCCTCATTAAGGCCGTCGGTGTAAAGGAAGAGCGTCTGCTCAGGTTTAAGCTGGACCTGTTGTGTGGTGAACTGCCATCCCGACATGACGCCCACGGGGATGTTGGAATCCATCTCGACGGCCTGCGGCTCATCGCCAACGAGTATGGGTGCGCAGTGGCCGGCGTTGCTGTAGTAGAGCTGACCGTTGCGGAGGTCGATGGCACCGATGAAAAGGGTGACGAACATGGAGGTCTCGTTCATGTCCGACATGGCGTTGTTGATCTGCGTGAGTATCTGTCCGGGATCGTCGACACGTGCCGATACGGTCCGGAGGAGGCTGCGGGTCACCGCCATCACCAACGATGCGGGGACGCCCTTGCCGCTCACGTCGCCAATGCAGAAGAAGAACATGTTGTCGCGCGAATAGAAGTCGTAGAGGTCTCCGCCCACCTCGCGGGCCGACACGAGGGAGCCGTATAGACTCAGCTCGTCGAGGTCGTCATACGGGGGGAATGTCTTGGGCAGCATGCCGTTCTGAATTTTACTGGCAATGCGGAGCTCACTGCCGATACGCTCCTTCTCGGCATTGACACTCTGCAGCTTTCTGAATCCTCTGACGGTGCGCCACATGATGTAGACCATCAGCGCCAGACCGATAATCATCAGTATACCAAGTTTCAGAGCGATGTCGCGCAGATTCCTGTAAATCTCTCGGTCGGAGTAGATGATGGCGATGGACCAGCCAGTGCCGCTACCGACGGGGGCATAATAGATATAACCCAGCTCGCCGTTGTTGTCTCTGGCTTCGGCACTACCACTGAGTCCGGCCAACATGTCGTTGTTGACCCGTTTGATGGCGGTGTCATTGAAATGGCGGGTGGCATCGGCGAGGGTGTATTGCATGATTTTGTCCTTCTCGGTGCAGGCCAGGAAGCGTCCTGTGCGGCTGACGATGAAGGAATAGGTGTGTTGTTCGGGTTCGCTTGCAAAAGCATCGGAGAGCCAGTCGAGCGAGAGGTCGACACCGAAGACGGCCACCAGCTCACCCTTGGTGTTGTGTATGGGGAAGGCATAGGTACACACCATGCTGTGGGCACCATCGTTGTCGATATAGGGCTCTGTCCAACAGCCCGTGTCCGATGTCTTACCCTGGCGGTACCAGTCCATTTCAAGATAGTTGTGAGCATCGTTGGCAATCTGCATGCGGACAATATGGCCTGCGGTGTCGCGCAGCACATAAGGCTCAAACAATTTGCCCTTGTCGGGGTAGTAATTGGGCTCGAACGCCAACGCACATCCCCTGATGCCGGGATTGTTCATCACAAACTCTTCGAGCATGGGATAGATGTTTTGCGGATTGTCGACCACCCATGAGATCATAAGGTCGACGTTGTCGACGGCCGCCTCAACATTCGTTACCATCTGTTGGATTTCGAGACTCCGCATGGACATCTCCATCCGTGCACGTTCGTCGACTTCCTTACGGATGCCGTCGCGGGCAAAGTAAAACTGCACGGCGCCGCTGATTTGTATCATCACAGCGGCGACAATGAGCAGCGATATGCTGCTACGGGCTTGTAGTGTTTTGAACCAATTTCTTTTCTTTTCCATTGTTTTATCTATATGATCCCCTTACATTTCAATCGTTAGTTGCACACCTTCGGGGGTTAATTCAGTCTGGATGGATTTGCTCATGCCGCGCACTATCATGGCGGCCAGTTCGTCGGTGTCGTCGCGGTCGAGAGGCGACAGCGTCTCGCCACGGTGCAGCGCCACCACGGTCGAGGTACGGTCCAGGTCGCTGTGGTTCACTTCGATGTGAATGGACTTGCTGAACTGCTGCATAATCACCAGCATCTCCTCCACCACATGGGTGACGGGGTCCATCTTTTCGGGCATGGAGCAGCTGATGCAGAACTGTTTGATTTGCGACGACATGTCGTAGAAGTCGAAGTCGCTGCCGGCAATCTCAAAGGTGAGTTTGCGGATGCGGTGGACAAAGTCGCGGGTCTCTTTGCGCTGCGGGTTGGAGAAAATATCTTCGGGGGTACCGTCTTCGAGCACCACACCATCGTAGAGGAAGAGCACGCGACTGCTGATGTCGCGGGCAAAACGCATCTTGTGGGTGACCACAATCATGGTCATCTTCTCCTGTGTCAGTGTGCGCATAACCCCCTGCACCTCACCCACCATGGTGGGGTCGAGTGCCGAGGTGGGCTCATCGAAGAGCACAATGTCGGGATGCATGGCAAGGGTGCGTGCGATGGCGGTACGCTGCTGCTGGCCGCCCGACAAGGAGGTCGGCATGGCGTGTGCCTTCTCGGCCAATCCCACTTTGCGGAGCATCTCGATGGCCTCCTGTTCGGCTTGCTCACGGGTGAGACCGAGCAACTTCATGGGAGCCAGCACCACATTGTCCAGCACGCTGAGGTGGTTGAAGAGGTTGAACGACTGGAAGACCATTCCCATCTTCTGTCGCAGCTGGTGTACGGGATAGTCTTTGGCAAGGATATTCTTGCCGTTGACCAGCACATCGCCCGAGGTGGGCGTCTCCAGTCGGTTGAGCATCCGCAGCAGGGTGCTTTTGCCCGTTCCGGAGGGACCGATGATGGCCACCACCTCGCCGGACTGGATATCGAAATTCACGTCGCGCAGCACCTCCACCCGATGGCCGTCGGGTGACAGGAAAGATTTGGAAAGGTGACGCACGGAGATCATATTCTTGAGGTTTTAGCAGCGATGTAATCCAGCAGCTTGTTGAGCAGCCATGCCAGAATGAAATAGATGATGGTGACGATAATCAGCGGCAGCAGCGACTGGCTGGTCGACTGTCGTATGGATTCGAAAGCATGTGTCAGGTCCTGTATGGCCACGTAGCCTACGATAGAGGTACTTTTGACCATGCTGACAGCCTGAAACCTATAGGCTGGCAATGCGTTGTGCAACGCCTGTGGCAGCACGATATAGCGTAGCGTCTGCCAGTTGTTGAAACCCAACGCGCGGCCTGCTTCCACCTGGCCGGGACCCACCGATTCGACGGAACTCTGAATGAGTGAACAGGCTAAATTCGAGAAGTTGATACTGAAGGCCACCACAGCCGCCAGCAGTCCGTTGCCGCCCGACAGCACCACGTAGAAGAAAAAGAGCAGCAGTACCAACAGGGGGGTGCCACGAACAATGAAACGCCATACCGTCGCGATGCGACGCATCCAACTTTTGCGGCCGATGGACAGGAAATAGACGACTCCACCCAGCAGGGTGCCGAACAACAGCGAGAGCAACGTAATGACAACCGTAGCCCAAAGGCCGTTGAAGATAAGCATCCAACGGTTTTCGGCTATTAGTGTCTCATAGAATAAGTTGTACACGCTTTGCATTCCTAAATAAAAGTGTAAAATTACACTTTATTTTTAAAAATACAAAATTTGAAATCCCAATTTTCTATGATACAGGACACTTGGGGTTATTTGCACATGCATTACCCTGTAATCACCCAGGAATTAATCCATGAATAATCGGTGGCAATGGGTGTGCTCAGAGCAGTGCTTCGATCTCTTTCTCAAAGTCGGCCGGTTCGGTGGTGGGAGCAAAACGCTGCACCGTGGTGCCGTCCTTGGCGATGAGGAATTTGGTGAAATTCCACAGGATGTCACTCTCCTTTTTGGCCGTGGTGCTGATGGTCTTGAGCATCGTATGCGCCGCCTTGGCTTTCAGTCCTTTGTATTCCTCTGTGGGAGCCTGTGATTTAAGCCAGGTGAAGATGGGGTGTTCCTCCTCGCCATTGACGTCAATCTTCTTCATAATCTGGAACGTGACGCCGTAGTTGACACGACAGAACTCCTGAATCTCGCTGTCGCTACCAGGGTCCTGTTCCTTGAACTGGTTGCAGGGGAAACCGATGATGACCAAACCACGGTCACGATATTTCTCGTTCAGCGCCTCCAGTCCGTCGAACTGGGGTGTGAAACCACACTTGCTGGCGGTGTTGACGATGAGAAGTACTTTGCCTTCGAACTGACGGAAGTCTATCTCTTTTCCATTGCTGGCAATGGCCCTGAAATCAAAAATGGTATTCATGTTTAACGTTTAATGTTTAAAGTTTAACGTTTAATGTTTAAAGTTTAATGTTGATAGGTTGTATCGTCTGACCACAATTCTCAATTCTCAATTCACTTCCTGCACCATGTGTTGGCCAGAAAGATAGCCACGACGCAGACGATGAAGATATAGATGACCGAGGCCATGATGGCCATCACATTTTCCTCGTCGCCTATCAGGAAGGGAATGTCGAGAAGCAGCGTCGTCAACAAAAGTGTGACGGCGAGAACTAAGCGCAGCCGTTTAACATGGTATCCCTCCCGCTCTTTCGGCGTGAGGGTGTTGTAGCCCGCTATCAACTTGTCGCCCCGTCCCGTCAGCAACAAAACCGACAGCACCACTAAAACAATATTGATTATAATGATTGTGATCAATTCTCAATTCCCTCAATAGCTTGCCGTGTCGGTGACCACCTGGGTGGGACGGACAGAGAGGACGGGGATGGTACTGAGGTTCAGCATCTGCTGGGCGTAGGTGCCCAAAATCAGACTGGTGAGATTGGACTCCTGCTCGGTCATGATGGCAATCATGTCGGCATGAACTTTGTTGGCATAGTCCAACGTGGTGAGCGTCACATTTTTCTCCACATCGAGTTTCTCAATCTGATATTTCACCTCGGCTTTGTCGAGGTAGCGTGCCACCATGTTGAGGTAGCCGTCGACAATGCGACGCACATCACCCACCGACGAGGTATAGAGGCCCACCAGATGAAGGGTGGATCCGAAGGTCTTGGCGAAGGTGGCGGCCACGCCCACCTTTTGGCGGGTGTCGTCACTGCTGTCGATGGGCACTACGATGGTTTCCAGATTTTTGTTGAAGTTGAAATCCTCACGAACCACCAGCACAGGTACGGGCGACCGCTCGATAGTTTTGTAGCTGTTGCGACCCAGCATGTTTTTCTTCATGCCACTCATGCCGTGGGTGCCGACAATAAGCAGTCGTGCATCGTCCTCCTCGGCCTGCGCTACCAACTGGTCGGCGGGATTGCCTTCGCGGATGACATACTCCAGTTTGATGCCGTGGAGCAGGTGACCGACGGCGGCATTGCGCTGCTCAATTTCAGCACGGATGGGTTTCTCGTCTTCATCTTTTTCTTTGACGTAGACCAGACGGATGTCGGTCTGCCAACGGTTTGCAATGTCGATGGCCAAGTCGACGGCATAGGCAGAACCCGAGGAAAAATCGAAGCCAACAACTACATTTTTCATAAGGATAAAGCTTTTGAATTCGTGGACAAATATACAAAAAAAAATTTAATTGAAATAACCTCTAATAATTAGTTGTGAACACGAATCTAACGAATCTAACGAATTACTATTCGTGTTATTCGTGCAATTCGTGTTCAAATAAAACGAATAATTAGTGGTTACCTTGAATGAGTAAATGTGTAAATGTGTTAATGCGTTAGTATTGTCTGATCAGTAATCACCATTTACAAAACACGCATTATCATTTTTTCTTCGTACCTTTACACCCTCTTTTGAATCATACTAATTTATATAAATACATGAAAAAAAAACTTTTAACACTTGCAACCATGGCATTATTAGCAACCGGTTGTCAGCACAAGACGGTGCTCACGTCGGGTATCAATCCCGACAATTTGGACACCACCGCCAATCCGGTGGATGATTTTTATCAGTTTGCTTGCGGCGGTTGGATGAAAGCCCATCCGCTTGACGCCGAGCACAGTCGCTACGGTGCTTTCGACGTTCTGGCCGAGAACAACCAGGAGCAGCTGCGTGGCATCATCGACTCCGTGTCGGCCGCCAAAAACGAGAAAGGCAGTATCGCCGACAAGATTTCCACCCTGTACAACATGGGTATGGACAGTGTCACGCTGCAGAAGCAGGGGGCCGAACCCATCCAGCCTTACATGAAGGAGATCGCCGCCCTCACCACCCGCGACGAGTTGCGCATGGAGATGTATCGTCTCCAGAAGATGGGCACGGGCGCCTTCTTCTCACTATTCAATGAGGCCGACTATGACAATTCCGAGATGTGCATGGCCTGGATTTACCAGAGCGGCACCGGCATGGGCGACCGTGACTACTACCTGAAAAACGACGCCACCAACAAGGAAATCCGCGACGCTTATGTCAAGCTGATGACCACCGAGTTCCAGCTGTCGGGCTACGACAAGCTGGCTGGCCTGCCCGCCGACAAACTGGCACAGATGGTGCTGACCGTGGAAACCCGTCTGGCCAAAGCCCAGTACGACAAAGAGGTCAACCGCGATCCTTTCAAGACCTTCAACCGCAAAAGCCTGGAGGAGGCCGACAAAGTGGCTGCCGACATCCGCTTCAAGGATTACTTCAAAGATATGGGTCTTCCCAAGCTGACCCAGTTCAACATGGCTCAGCCCGAATACATCCAGGAGGTGAGCCGCGTGCTGGCTACGGAGAACGTCGAATCCATCAAGGCCTACTATGCCTGGTCGGTGATCAACATGGCCGCTGGTTATCTGAGCGACGATTTCGTCAACGCCAACTTTGAGTTCTTCGGTCGCACCATGAGCGGCGCCGAGCAGATCCGTCCCCGCTGGAAACGTGTCACCAACACCGTCGACGGCGCGCTGGGCGAGGCGCTGGGTCAGCTCTATGTGGCCAAATATTTCCCGCCCGAGGCCAAGCAGCGCATGATCAACCTCGTGGCCAACCTGCAGGAGGCTTTTGGTCAGCGTATCGACAACGCCGTCTGGATGGATCAGGCCACCAAGGACAAAGCCAAGGAGAAACTGGCTGCCATCCTCGTCAAGGTGGGTTATCCCGACACCTGGCGCGACTATAGCGGACTGGAAATCAAGAACGACAGCTACTTTGCCAATGTGGTGCGCAGCAACGAGTTCGACCACGCTTACATGGTCAGCAAAATCGACAAGCCCGTCGACCGCAACGAGTGGCTAATGACGCCCCAGACCGTCAATGCCTACTACAACCCCACCACCAACGAGATTTGCTTCCCCGCTGGTATTCTGCAGGCTCCCTTCTTCGACATGAAGGCCGACGATGCCGTCAATTACGGTGCCATCGGTGTGGTCATCGGACATGAGATGACCCACGGCTTCGACGACAAGGGTCGCCTCTACGACCTCAACGGCAACCTCAACGACTGGTGGCTGCCCTCCGATGCCGAGAACTTCAAGAAGAACGCACAGGTGCTGGTCGACTGCTTCAACAAGGTGAAGGTGCTCGACGACCCGCTGACCTATGCCAACGGCGAACTGACGCTGGGTGAGAACATCGCCGACAACGGCGGTCTGCACATCAGCTTCCAGGCCATGCAGAACGCCATCGCCAAAGGTCAGGTGAATGGCGACGCCATGGACGGCTACACCTCCGCCCAGCGCTTCTTCATCGCCTACGCCGGTGTCTGGGCCAGCAACATCCGCGAAAAAGCCATGTTGCAGCTCACCACCATCGACGTGCATTCGCTGGCCCGCAACCGTGTCAATGTCACCCTGCCTCACGTGACCGAGTTTATCGAAGCTTGGGGCGTGAAAGAGGGAAACGGCATGTGGCTGGCTCCCGAAAACCGTGTCACCCTCTGGTAAAAATCGTTTAACGTTTAATGTTTAACGTTTAACGTTCAAAGCATTCAAAACAAATAAACGGTAATCCGAAATCGAAAAACGGTGACCGTTGAATAAACGGCACCGTTTTTTTTATGAGTTAAGTTGTTTAGATGTTAAGATGTTAACTTCACAACTTCACAATTTGCTAACCACTTTTTAGTTTTTAGTTTTTACTTTTTAGTTTTTTATCACCCATGTTCCTCTCCACCCTAATACAGCATCTGGACACCACATTCCATCCCGAATACCAGGAAGATTACGACAACTCCGGCTTCTTGCTGGGTGACCCCCGGCGCGAAGTAACGGGGGTGCTGGTGGCCGTCGACCTCACCGAGGCGGTGGCCACCGAAGCCATCGAGCGGGGATTCAACCTCATCGTCACACATCATCCGTTCATCTTCAGCGGATTGAAACGCATCACACCCGACAGCACGGCGGGCCGTATCGTGATGAGGCTGGTGGAGAACAAGGTGGCCGTCTATGCGGCGCACACCAATCTCGACAACCTGAAGAATGGCGTCAACGGCATTCTGGCCGCCCATCTGGGGCTGGAGGATTGTCACATCCTGCGTCCCGCCCACATCTCAGAAGAGGTAGGTGCTGGAATGATAGGACAACTCCCCTACCCTGTCCCCACCATCCAGTTTCTTGCCCAGCTGAAGGAGTCGTTACACCTGCCCGCGATGCGGGTTGTCAACGGCGCCCTGGAAATTCGCAGCGCTGTGCAACGGGTGGCGGTGTGTGGCGGAGCCGGCAAGTTCCTCATCGGCGACGCCATAGCGGCGGGTGCCGACATCTACGTCACCGGCGACCTGAAATACCACGACTTCCAGGAGGCAGAGGGCCGCATCGTGCTGGTGGATGTCGGTCATTACGAGAGCGAGCAGCTGAGTCGCGGACTACTGGCCGGCACTGTCGACAGCATGAGTGACGGCAGCTTCAAGACAAGGATCACCACCGCGTGCGACCGCTGGGAAGAGTGGATTTAATTGAAAATTTTGAATTTTGAAAGCTGAATTTTGAAAGTTGACTTGAACCCTCAAACCCTTAAACCCTCGAACCCTTTTACTTTTTTTTTAGCCCATTAAACCCTCAAACTCTCCAACCCTCCAATCCTTTTAGTTTTTAGTTTTTACTTTTTAGTTTAAAAAAGGCAATGATAAAAAACTACTTCTTCGACTTAGGTGGGGTGCTCATGGACCTGGATGTCAACCGCACCCTGCAGGCCTTGGTGGCGTTGATGCCGGGCACAGCCTCAGGCATCAGCAGTTTTTCTGCCAACGACCTCTTCGGCGTGGGCGAAAACAGACTGATGGCCGAATACCAGGATGGAACCATCGGCACCGATGCGTTTGTTGCTGCGCTGCAGCCCATGTGCAGGCCCGACGTCACTCGCAAACAGTTGCTGGCAGCGTGGGACGCCATGCTGCTCGGGGTCCCCGTGCGTCGGCTGGAGGCACTGCGACAACTGCGCAAACAGGGAAAGAAAGTCTTTTTGCTCAGCAACAACAACGAGGAGCACCTGCGTTGGACCCGTGAACATTTCAACCAAATAGGACTGCGCATGGGCGAGGACGTGTGCGACGCCTTCTTCTCCAACGAGATGGGTGCGTCGAAACCCAGCCCCCGCATTTTTCAGGAGGCCATCCGTCGCTCGGGTGTCAATCCTGCCGAAACGCTCTATGTCGATGATATGCAGGTCAATGTGGACGCCGGTGCCCAATACGGCCTGCAAGCTCTCTGCGCCAAAGGAGATGAGTGGATTGAATGTGTGAATGCATTATTGCGTTAATGCGGTTTGGAATGCGTTAGTGTGTTAGTATTGTCTAATCATGCATCACTATTCACCATTCACAAAAAATTCGTATCTTTGTCTGTTTCAAACTGAATGCCGCAGCGTGTCTGCGGTCTTGTAACGTACAAATAATAAATAAAATATATAAGTAGTATGGCAAAAAAAGCGACCACCAAATCGACCACTAAAGCGACCCCCAAGGTTGAAGAATCTGTGAACATGCCCGAAGTGCAGGTGATGAACGATGTCGATCTCGTTACCGAAGAGCGACTGATTGCACTGCACACTTTGCAGCGTATCGACTCGCAGATTGACAAGATTCAGATTATCCGTGGCGAGTTGCCACAGGCCATCGAAGACCTCGAAGACGAGGTGGCCGGTTTGAACACCCGCATCGAGAATCTTTCCAACAGCATCAAAGAGTACGAGCAGGCCACCAAGGTGCGCAAGAACGAGATAGAGGTGCTGAACAACGAAATCAAAGAGACCGAGGAAAAACAGAACAATGTGCGCAACAACCGTCAGTTTGAGTCGCTGAACAAAGAGGTGGAGTTCAAAAACCTCGAGATCCAGCTGCGCGAGCGCAAGAACCGCGACGCCGACAGCAAGATCAAAGAGCTGCAGAAACACATGGAGGCCGCCCAGCTGCTGCGCAACAATCGCGAGGCCGACCTGAAACAGAAGCGCGAGGAACTGGAGGACATCATCAACGAGACCGAGAAGGACGAGAAGATGCTGCTCGAAAAATCGAAGGAGCAGGAGAAACATATCGACGACCGCTACCTCACAGCCTACAAGCGCATCCGCAAGGCTGCCCGCAACGGATTGGCAGTGGTGCCCATCGACCGCGACGCCTGTGGCGGCTGCTTCAGCAAGATCCCGCCCCAGCGCCAGACCGAAATCAAGATGCACAAGAAAGTCATCGTGTGCGAATACTGCGGCCGCATCCTGGTGGACAACGACATCATGGAGAAATCGCAGAAACGCCTGGCGAAGTAGTGAATAGTGATTAGAGAAGACCTATTGCTCTCTATTTTCAACACACCAATCCCCTACTCATCCTCAATAACCAATAACCAATAACCAATAACCTATAACCTATAACCTTTAACCCGTCCAATGATCCACACCATCACACCCGAAGAGCCTTTGACACTGGCTCGCATACAGGAAATCATCGATCAGCACGCTACGCTCGAGTTGGGCGAAGCCGCCATCGAGCGCATCAACAAATGCCGCAACTATCTCAACAATAAGATGCAGACGCAGAAGGAGCCCATCTACGGTGTCACCACCGGCTTTGGTTCGCTCTGCAACATCTCCATCGACAGCGAGCAGCTGAGTCAGCTGCAGAAGAACCTCGTCATGAGTCACGCCTGCGGCGTAGGCGACGAGGTGCCGCAAGAGGTGGTGAAGCTGATGCTGCTGCTCAAGATTCAGAATTTCTGCTTCGGCTACAGCGGTGTCCAGCTGGCCACCGCCCAGCGACTGGTCGACTGCTTCAACGACGACATCCTGCCCGTGGTCTACCAGCAGGGCAGTCTGGGCGCCAGCGGCGACCTCTGCCCGTTGGCCAACCTGATGTTGCCTGCCATCCTCGGCATGGGCGATGTCTACCACAAGGGTCAGCGCTGCGATGTGGCGGAGCTCTACAACGCCAAAGGTTGGAAACCCATCACCTTGCAGAGCAAAGAGGGTCTCGCCCTGCTCAACGGCACCCAGTTCATGAGCGCCTACGCCGTGTGGTCGCTGCTGAAGGCACAGCGCCTCAGCAAGCAGGCCGACATGATTCTGTCGCTCAGCCTCGACGCCTTCGATGGCCGCATCGAGCCCTTCTACGAGTCGTTGCACCTGGTGCGTCCCCACAAAGGACAGCTGCAGACCGCCGAAGCGGTGCGCAAATACACCGACGGCAGCCAGCTCATCAAGCGTCACAAAGAGCATGTGCAGGATCCCTACAGCTTCCGTTGCGCCCCGCAGGTGCACGGCGCCGCCAAGGACACCATCGCCTATGTGGCTTCGGTTGTTGAGATCGAAATCAACTCCACCACCGACAACCCCATCGTGTTGCCCGACGAGGACATGGTCATCTCGGGCGGTCACTTCCACGGTGAGCCGTTGGCCATGGTGCTCGACTTCCTCGCCATCGCCCTGTCGGAACTGGGCAGCATCAGCGAGCGCCGCACCTACCAGCTTATCGACGCCAAGCGCGGTCTGCCGAGCTTCCTCGTCGCCAAGCCAGGACTGAATAGCGGCTTCATGATTCCGCAGTATGCCGCCGCCGCCATCGCCAGCCAGAACAAGCAGCTCTGCACGCCCTGCAGCGTCGACAGCATCCCGTCGAGCCAGAACCAGGAAGACCTGGTCAGCATGGGTGGCAACGCCGCCACCAAGTGCTACCGTGTGGCTGAGAACACCGAGCGCATCCTCGCCATCGAGCTCTTCAACGCCGCACAGGCGCTGGAGTTCCGTCGTCCGGACAAGAGCAGCCCCTTCTTGGAGAACCTGGTCAAGGACTACCGCAAGGTCGTCAACTTCGTCGACATCGACCAAGTGATGTACAAGCACATCCACGCCAGCGTCAAGTTCCTGCAAGAGCAAGCATTGTAATACTTATAATACATATAGAATAATAAAGGCACCATCCCGCATGGTGCCTTTATTGTATATTTTGTTATATTGGTGTCCGCTAAACCATAATGAATCATACACAAATTAAGGTCGGCATCCTCGATTGGATACCGACCTTTTTGTTACCTTTGTTTTCACCATAAAAACATAAATAACATGAACAAAGGTACGCATTTTATCGGACAGCCGATGTTTGGACAGCTGATTTCTTTGCTTGACAAGTCAAAAATCCGACCTATAGGTCATTTTGCAGGATGAAATCTTCCAAGAAGCCCATGATTACAGGGAAACCCATGCATCAAGGTGCTTGAATCCAATTTTAACAAATAAAAATTCTCAATAGGTCAATTTGCAGGATGAAATCTTCTTGATAGCTGGAGTTTGCTACCTTTGCGAGTATTCAAGATACCCGAAAACGGCAGCAAATGTACAAGATGAAAT
>JAFSYK010000051.1 GCA_017449975.1 Bacteroidales bacterium | reverse complement strand
TGGGAGTTAAAGAGGGAGTTAAAAAGGACAAATGATCTGTATTGTCCTGTGCGAAGCACATAACTTCCATTTTAACTTCCATCGAAGATTAACTTCCTTTTTTACTTCCCTTCGTTTTACTTTATTTTTTAATCATTACTAGACGGATAGTTTTTTGAGTAGCGCGTCCCTTATCTCCATCTCGTCCAGCGGGATATCGATGACGGGGCAGCCGGGTTCTTTGAGCAGCACACAGCGGATGGTGCCCTCGGCATTCTTCTTGTCGTGCCGCATGAAGCCCAGTATGCTTTCCGTGTCGCGCAGCGTGAGGCGGGGCACCGAGAGCAGGCCCTGCACCAACTGTCCGTAGCGGCGCAGCAGCACCTCGTCGCAGCCCACCCTCTTGACCGACAGCCAGAGCTCAAACCACATGCCCCACGCCACGGCATAGCCGTGCGGGATGGGCGTGCCTTTCTGCGCCATAAACGACTCGAGGGCGTGGCCGAAGGTGTGGCCGAAGTTGAGGATGCGCCGCACCCCCTTGTCGCGCGGGTCGCTGCGACAGACGGCAGCCTTGAAGTGCGCGGCGTCGCCGACAAGCCGGCGGACAGCCGCGTCATCCAAGGGGGTGTCCCAGGGAAGGTCGGCGAAGCTGTCGCCACCCAGCAGCTGACATTTGAGGAGCTCGAAGCGGCCGCTGAGCCACTCGTCGTGAGGCAGCGTGTCGAGAAACGGCGGATGGATGCACACCGCCACCGGCGGATAGAAGAAGCCCACCTGGTTCTTGACACCCTGCAGGTTGACGGCCGTCTTGCCACCCACGGCGGCATCGACCATGGCCAGCAGCGTGGTGGGAACGTTGATGTAGCGTATGCCGCGCTGGTAGCCGGCGGCGACGAAACCGCCGAGGTCGCAGACACAGCCGCCGCCCAGGTTGACGATAACGCTGTCGGCGTCGGCACCGCTGTCCAGCAGCGACGCCCACACCTGCTCGGCAATGGAGAGACTCTTCGCCTCCTCGCCGACAGGCAGCTCGATGAACTCGGCCTCCTGCAACGGCGGCACCGTCGACACGAGCGAGGGCAGACAGTGGGTGAAGGTGTTGGCATCGACGAGGAGGAAGTAGCGGGCGTGGCGGAAGGCGGCGCCCTGCAGCATGCGACTCAGGCTGGTCAGCGCGGAGCGCTGTGGTGAAAAAAGGATACGTGTTGCGGACATAGTGCGTAAAACTGACGTGCAAAGATACGTTTTTTCACTTTTTTACGTTTCTCCTACATGCAACTTGAGTTACTCGCTCCCGCCAAGAACTATGACTTCGGCCGTGCCGCCATCGACCACGGCGCCGACGCGCTCTATATCGGTGCGCCGGCCTTCGGCGCCCGCAGCGCCGCCACCAACAGCATCGGCGATATCGAGCGACTGGTGCGCTACGCCCATCTGTTTCGTTGCAAGGTCTTTGCCACCGTCAATACGGTGCTGTACGACGACGAGATGGACGAGGCGGTGCGGATGTGCCACCAGCTGTATGAGGCCGGATGCGACGCGCTGATTGTGCAGGACATGGGACTGCTGGAATGCGACCTGCCCCCCATCGAGCTGCACGCCAGCACACAGTGCCACAACACCAGCATCGAACAGGTGCGGTTCCTGCAAGAGGTGGGCTTCCGCCGCGTTATCCTGGCCCGCGAGACCTCGCTGGAGCAGATGCGCGCCATCCGACAGGCCACCCAGGTGGAGCTGGAGGCCTTCATCCACGGCGCGCTGTGTGTGAGCTACAGCGGTCAGTGCTACCTGAGTCAGGCGCTGAACAACCGCAGCGGCAACCGCGGCACCTGCAGCCAGCCCTGTCGGTCGACCTACAACCTTGTCGACGCCGACGGCACGGTGCTGCAACGACAGCGACACCTGCTGTCGCTGAAAGACTTCTCGGCGGCACAACAGATTGAGCGCATGGTTGATGCCGGCATCACGTCGTTCAAGATAGAGGGGCGGCTGAAGGATGTGGTCTATGTGAAGAACAGCACCGCCTACTACCGACAGCTGCTCGACAACCTCATGGAGGGACGACAGGGGATGGAAGCCGCCTCGTCGGGGCGCTGCCAGTTTCATTTCCTACCCGACCCCGAGAAGACCTTCAACCGCGGCTTCTGCGACTATTTCCTGCGGGGCCGGCAGAAGATGGCCTCGTTCGACACCCAGAAATCCATCGGAAAGCAGGTGGGCGAGGTGGTGCGCTGCAACGGCAACAAAGTCAGCGTCAAGACCACCGGACCGGTCACCTTTGCAGCGGGCGACGGACTCTGCTACCTCGGACCCGACGGCAGGCTGGAGGGCTTCCTGGTCAACGGGGTGCAGGGCAACACCATCATCGCCAACAAGCCGATTGACATCGCCCCCGGGACCTCGTTGCGCCGCAACCACGACCAGCTGTTCGAGAAACAGGTGGAGAACAGTCACGACACCCGAAAGATAGAGATAGAAGTCATACTATCAGACACCTGCGACGGTTTTATGTTGGAGGTGAAGGACGGCGACGGCTGCAAGGCACAGAGCCAGACCCGCTGCGAGAAACAGCGGGCAGAGAACGTGGAGCGAAGCCGTGAACAGATTGAGACCCAGCTGTCCAAGACGGGTGGCACCGTGTTTCGGGTCGCCCGTGTACAACGACAGACAGCGGCGGACTATTTCATCCCCGCCGCGACACTCAACGCGCTGCGGCGCGAGGCGTTGGAACGACTGGAGACGGTGCGCGTGGAACGATTCAAAAACAGCTGCCGACAGCTGCAACCCAACGACACGCCCCATCACAAGGCGGCGCTGGACTACCGCGCCAATGTCACCAACCACAGAGCCGAAGCGTTCTACGGGCGCCACCACGCCTACGTGCAGGAGTGGGGACTGGAGAAGAGCCACGCCTACGGCGGCAAGGCGCTGATGACCACCCGCTACTGTCTGCGCTATGAGCTGGGCGCCTGCCTGCAGCACAAATGCAACGACAGCATCGCCCCCGAGTACCGAGGCGAACTGTTCCTGGAGAACAACGGCCGCCGTTTCCGGCTGCATTTCGACTGCGCACAGTGCCAGATGCAGATTTTCCTCTGCGACGAGTCGGCCAGCCGTTAGCACGGACATCCTAAAAGAAAGAAAACGTGGA
This sequence comes from Bacteroidales bacterium, assembly GCA_017449975.1. Classification (GTDB taxonomy): domain Bacteria; phylum Bacteroidota; class Bacteroidia; order Bacteroidales; family P3; genus Colimorpha. Next base: position 3,588 of record JAFSYK010000051.1, on the reverse strand, counting down.
GGCTACGCTCTGCCCACCATGGTGAAGAGGGCGACAGCCAACAGCATCACCACGGCCAGCAGCCGCCAGCGACGCGGATTCAATGTTTTGTTGCGCCGCCCCATCATAACGCCCAGATAGGCAAGGGGGAAGACCAGCAACAGCCAAGGCAAGGCCACCGCCCAAGCGGAATGGGTGACACCCAGGAAACCGTCGGCTAGACCCACAAAAAGGACACTGCTGCCTGTGGCCACCGCCAGCGCGGCCACGGTGGACCAGCGGGCGATATCGTATGGCTGCTCCTCCTTGCGACGGAACGCCGAGACCGTCCACCGTATCGCCACCACCGCCATCAGGCCGAGAAAAAAGAGGTCGTTGGTCTGACGGTAGAGCATCGGGTACTGCGCATCCTCGAACCGCAGCAGACGACCCAACCGCTGGCCTAATAAAAGAAGGGCAAGCTGTACCAACGCGACAAACAGGGTCTCCGCCAACGCCTTTGTCAGCGGGATGGGGGACGCCTTGGCACAGGCTCGGAAAAGGAGCAACTGGCTGATACCAAAAGACAACGAGATAACGATATAGGAGATGACGGTCATGAAAACTGCAGTTTTTGGGTGAGGGTGACAAAATCGGCGACGCTGAGCTGTTCGGCGCGTTGAGACAACACGGTATCAGACACTTGCGACATATCAGCGTTCAGCTGGCGCAGCGCGTTGCGCAGTGTCTTGCGACGCTGGTTGAAGCCTGCTTTGACCACCTGCACGAAGCGCTGCTCGTCGCAGTCGAGGTGGGCCACCGTGTTGCGGCGCATGCGGATGACCGCCGACTTCACCTTGGGTGGCGGGTCGAACATCTGTTCCGACACGGTGAAGAGATACTCCATATCGTAGAACGCTGAAAGCAAAACGCTTAATATGCCATACGTCTTGCTGCCCGGGGCCGCCACAACCCGCTCGGCCACCTCTTTCTGGAACATGCCCACCAACTCGGGGATGCAGTCGCGGTGGTCGAAGACACGGAACAGTATCTGAGAGGAGATATTATAAGGGAAGTTGCCGATGACGGCAAAGGGGGCATGGAAAAGCTCCGTCAAATCCAGACGGAGGAAATCGCCCTCAATGACATGAAGAGAGGGATAGTGCAAGTGCAGGTACTCGACTGATTCGCTGTCGATTTCGATGGCGCAAACCTCCTGCTGGGTACGCTGGATGAGGTGTTGCGTCAGCACACCCATGCCGGGGCCGATCTCCAGCACATGCGGCTGTTCGGACGACAGACTGTCGACGATGCGCTGCGCCACCTCGTCGCTGCGCAGGAAATGCTGGCCGAGGAACTTCTTGGCACGCACCTTGTCGGAGGCTGCCATGTCGCCACGACGGTACGAAGAACGCTTGTTATCAGTGCTTTTTGATTTCATTATACCGTTTGCGTACCTGATCAATATAGATGCTGGAGGGGAAATCCGTCAGCAGTGTTTCGTAATAACCCTTTGCCTTGTCGGGCTGCTGCAGCTTCTCCTCCGCCAGCTGGGCACGCATAAACAGAGCGTCGTCGGCCAGCATGCCGTCGGGGTAGAAAGCGTAGAGCTGTCCCAGCAGGGTGTCGGCATCGACATAGCGCTCCTGCTTGATGCGGATCTGCGCCTTGCGCATCAGCACATCGTCCAGCAGCGGGTGCGACAGGGTGCGGTGCTCTATCTCGTCGTAGCGCAGCCAGGCCGAATCTAGCAGGTTGCGGTAGAGCAGCAGGTCGGCGTCGGCAAAGATCTCCAGCATGTCAAAGGTGCTGTCCTGCTCCATGTTGTCGCTGATAAGCAGCGACATCTCCATGGCGTCGTTGGCTATCAGCTTGGAAGTGGAGCTGCGCAGCACGTCGAGTTGCGACTTGGCCCATTCGAAATCGTGGTGGTAATACGACAGCTTGGCGTTGCGGAACTTGGCCTGCGAACCCAGCACATCGTTCTTGTTGGCTTTCTCCACCTGCATATATATTAGCGAGGCCTCCCACACGTCGCCCGCCACCAGCAGCAGGTCGCCATAGTCCATCTTCACCTCGTCGCGGACCTGCGGCTTCAGCTGATCCATCTCCAGCACATCGGAGAGGATATCGGCGGCAGCTTGCATGTTATCAGCATGATACGCAAGCAGGTTGGCATAGTTGCGGAGCAAGGGGACGGTGGCCGGCGTCTTGCCCAGTTCGGCAATCGCCGACTCGTAGCGTTCGATCAACTGGGTGGCAGCCGCCTTGTCGGACATCTGCCGTGTGTATTGTTCGAACATCACCTGCAGCTCCCCTACCCTACTCTCCATATAGTATGGATGTTGCGTGCCCTTCTTCACCAGATAGGCATAGCCGTCGCGCGCCACCGACAGGTCGCCGTTGGAACGCGCCACCTGGGTGACACGCCACACCGCCTCGGCCTGCTGGTCGGGGAAACGGCGGTCCATCGCGATGGCTTGGGACAGAGCAAACTCGAAGTCGCGCTGCTGCAACGTGAACCAGATCATCATGTCAACGTTCTGCACATTGTTGGGCTGCGTCTGTATGCGCTCCATCAGGATGTTGCGCAACGCCTCCGACACACGCTCGCCGTCGCCGTCGAGCATCATGCGCTGCAGCGACACCTGTATCGACGACATTGAGCGGGGCGAATGGTCCAGCAGGTCGAAATACTCGCGCACCATACCTTCGTAGTTGCCCTTGCGGCCGTAGAGGGCTGCCATCTCGGGAACATACAGGTAACGGTTTTTGGTGTTGTCGCGCAACCGCTGATAGGTGCGGATGGCATAGTCGGGCTGGTCGGCCGACTCGAAGGCCATAGCCAGTTCGGAGGCCTGCTTGGCGTCGACCTTCACCTGCTCCACCGCCTCTTCGAAAGCGCGGCGCGCCTTTTTGCTGTCGCCCTTGCGGGTGTAGAGCACGCCGAGGTCCACACGCAGCGTAAGGTCGGCCGAATACTGCTTGATGCGTTTGTTGATCAGCGACTCCGCTTTTTTATACTCACCCAGCTCGGTGTAGGAGCGCAGCAGCATCTGGTAGTTGAACTTGTTGGCGGCACTTTTGTAAAGCGACTCGTAGAGTTCAACAGCCTGTTCGTATGCACCTTGCGAGAAATAATAGGACGCCATCTGCTCCTGTGTCTGCTGTGCCAACAGACAGGGCGAAGCCAACAGCGCCAAGAGAAACACTATGAGTCCGCGTCGCATATTCCTTACGGCTTTCACCAATTACTCGTTATTTTCCGAACACGAATCGCACGAATAACACGAATATTCATTCGTTAGATTTGTGTTCAAATTATTAGGGTTTACTCATCACCACCAATTATTCGTTTTATTCCGAACACGAATCGCACGAATAACACGAATATTCATTCGTTAGATTTGTTAGATTCGTGTTCAAAGTCCTCTTACAAAAAAGACCGGAAGAGTGCTCCCGGTCGACCTGTGACTAATCTGGGGCTCGAACCCAGGACCCCATCCTTAAAAGGGATGTGCTCTACCTGCTGAGCTAATTAGTCGTCCTCACAATCTGTGACTAATCTGGGGCTCGAACCCAGGACCCCATCCTTAAAAGGGATGTGCTCTACCTGCTGAGCTAATTAGT
>JAFSYK010000050.1 GCA_017449975.1 Bacteroidales bacterium | reverse complement strand
TTAAATTTAATTCAATGTTTTTCTTAAAGTACATGAACGGCATCATTTTCACCTTTCCTCAGTCACAATGGAACCCCATTGTTCCATCGGAAAGGCAAAAAATCTGCTCGCCCATGTCCATAATAAAACTCATCAATCAAATTTAAACAGCTTCTAAAACTAGAAGAAAAGGGAATCAAAAATCAAACCGACCAAAATGATTTCTTAAAATGTTGTATATTTGCAGTGGAAAATTATACTAATTATGTGTACGTACTCCATTTCGTTGGACGATGATTTGGTTAAGCAGGCTGAGGCTGTTTTGGGAATTAACGAACCGTTCCAGTCGTGGCTTCAGCGTCATGTCGAGACTTGGCTGTCGGATCAGGTGAACCGTAAAAGCCAGTCTGGTACACATTGTGGACAACAGAGCGGCGAGAGGCTGGCGAAAGATTATCCGTCACAGGAGGATAACAGCTCCCCCAATCTTGCGGCCGAGGATTTCGTCATCTACCTCACATCGCACGGGGCTACACATAATGCGACACTGACGATGAATCAACTTTGGTCATTTATTGAGAGTCTCTCTCTGTCGCAGCAGGATCGCGATTGGCTGGTTAGCAAACTTATTGAGCCTTCCTTCCGCGTCGACCCCTTCGAGATTAGTCCTTCGGGCGATAGCTTTTTTGCCGACCGACGCAACGTCGACGCTGTCATGAAAGATGTCGAAATGGCGCACCGTCCCGGAGCCAAGTTCAAGTGCCTGAAAAACAAAGCGGACGTTATGGAAATGATTGATACGCTTTAGCCTATGGCATACGAAGTTCTTCTCTCAGAACAGGCCCAAGCCGAGCTTATCGTTATCAAGAAAAGTGGTGACAAAGCCACACTCAAGAAAATAGCCAATCTTCTGGTAGAACTACAGGAACATCCGAGGACAGGTACCGGACAGGTGGAACACCTGAAGCATTTTGTCTTTGAAGAAACCTGGTCACGGCGTATAAACAAACAGTATCGTATGATTTATGAAATCCACGATACTGAAGTTTTTGTTGCAGTTATCTCACTGCGTTCGCATTACGGCGACAAGTGAAACCTGCACTCCCTTTATTGGGAGTAGTTATAGTTACATCATTCCAACCTTGATTAGTCGACTTTGATGGGTTGGATGTGCTGGTGTAGGTAGGCGGAGAGCTGGTTGATGTTGATGCGCTCTTGCTGCATGGTGTCGCGGTCGCGGACGGTGACGGTGTTGTCTTGCAGCGTATCATTATCGACGGTGATGCAGTAGGGGGTTCCGATGGCGTCCTGACGACGGTAGCGGCGGCCGATGGCGTCTTTCTCGTCGTACTGCAGCATGTAGTCGTATTTGAGCATATCCATTATCTCACGGGCTTTCTCGGGCAGTCCGTCTTTCTTGACGAGGGGCAGGATGGCGGCTTTGTAGGGTGCCAGCACGGCGGGCAGGCTGAGTACGGTGCGGGTGCTGCCGTCCTCGAGGGCTTCCTCTTTCAGCGCGTGGCTGAAGATGGCCAGGAAGGTGCGGTCCACGCCGATGGAGGTCTCGATGACGTAGGGCGTATAGTTCTCGTTGAGCTCGCTGTCGAAGTACTGTATCTTTTTGCCGCTGAACTCGCTGTGGCGCGACAGGTCGAAGTCGGTGCGGCTGTGGATGCCCTCCAACTCTTTGAAGCCGAAGGGGAACTCAAACTCAATGTCGGTGGCGGCGTTGGCGTAGTGCGCCAGCTTCTCGTGGTCGTGGTAACGGTATTTCTCGGCGGGGATGCCCAGGGCGAGGTGCCATTTCAGACGCTCGGATTTCCAGTATTTGAACCACTCCAGTTCGCTGCCGGGACGCACGAAGAACTGCATCTCCATCTGCTCGAATTCACGCATGCGGAAGATGAACTGGCGTGCCACAATCTCGTTGCGGAAGGCTTTGCCAATCTGCGCAATGCCGAAGGGTATCTTCATGCGGCCGCTCTTCTGCACGTTGAGGAAGTTGACGAAGATGCCCTGTGCCGTCTCGGGACGCAGGTAGAGCGTGTCGCTGTCGTCGATGACGCTGCCCATCTTGGTGGCGAACATCAGGTTGAACTGACGCACGTCGGTCCAGTTGCGGGTGCCGCTGATGGGGCAGACGATGCCCAGGTCGAGGATGAGCTGCTTCAGTCCGTCGAGGTCGTTGGCGTTCATGCACTCGGCATAGCGGTTGTGGATTTCGTCGATCTGCTTCTGGTGCTCCAACACACGGGCGTTGGTGGTGACGAACTGCTGACGGTCGAAGGCGTCGCCAAAACGTTTGTGCGCTTTCTCGCACTCTTTGTTGATTTTGTCTTCAATCTTGGCGATATGGTCCTCGATGAGCACGTCGGCACGGTAGCGCTTCTTGCTGTCGCGGTTGTCGATGAGAGGGTCGTTGAAGGCGTCGACATGGCCTGACGCTTTCCAGATTTTCGGGTGCATGAAGATGGCGGAGTCGATGCCCACGATGTTCTCGTGGTACTGCACCATGGCACGCCACCAATACTGCTTGATGTTGTTCTTCAGCTCAACACCCAGCTGACCGTAGTCGTAGACGGCGCCCAGACCGTCGTAGATCTCGCTGGAAGGGAAGATGAAACCATATTCTTTGGCGTGGGAGACCACTTTCTTGAAAATTTCCTCTTGGTTGGCCATATTATGAGTGCGTTAGTGTGTTAATGCGTTATTGTGTTAGTGATTGCGTTGCAAAGGTACAAAAAATGGAGGGTTTAATGCTTGTTTTCAGTTTTAATTTGTACCTACTATTGGCTGTGAGCAGATAGACGCCGTCCAAGTGGATGGTGTCGGGGTGCTCGATTGGGTGGGTCGCCGTGTGGCGATTGGATGTTATGCGAAACGGATCAGAAGCCGCATTAGGGCGTCGTACCATCGGTCGGGCAGGATGGCATGGAAAAATACGCCGATGTGCGAGAAGCGTCCGATACGATAACGTGGATGCGGACGGCGTCGCTCCACCGCGCGGATGATGGCACGGGTGACGACGGCAGGGGAGGAGAGCCAGTTGCCAGAATAGGCTTTGTTCATCAGCTCCGCCACGGGTTGTGCGGCAGCCTCGTAGGGCGTGTTGCACGAAGACTCCTGCAGATGTCGGGCGGCGATAATGCCCCAGTCGGTTTTGATGCCGCCGGGTTCAATCATTACCACGTCAATGCCAAAGGGTTTCAGCTCCATACGCAGGGCGTCGCTAAGCGCTTCGACGGAGTATTTGGATACGTGGTACCATCCTCCGAAAGGTAGTACCAGTTTGCCGGCGATGGAGGAGGTGTTGATGATGCGGCCGGAACCTTGTCGGCGCATGGCGGGCAGCACCATGCGGGTCAGCTCTGCCAATCCGAAGAGGTTGACCTCCAACTGACGGCGCGCCTCTTCCATGGTGACCTGCTCGATGGCGCCGAAATAGCCATAGCCGGCGTTGTTGATGAGTATGTCGATGCGGCCTTCGACGTTTATCACAGCCTGCACGCCATCGACCATGGACTGATGGTCGGTGACATCCATCTGCAGTGGTATGACACCGTCGGCTTTCAACGGCTCCATGCGTTCCAAGCGCCGTGCGGCAGCATAAACACGGTGTCCCCTCCGTGCGAGGGTCTGTGCTGCGTCGTATCCGATGCCACTGCTGGCTCCAGTGATGAGGATGGTCATGGGGGGTATTGGTTATGGGTTATGGGTTATTGGTTATTGAGGGTTGGAGTGGTCTAATTGGTCTAATTGGTCTAATTGGTCTAATGGGTCTAATGGGTCTAATGGGTCTAATGAGGCTAATTGGTCTAATGGGTCTAATGAGGCTGATTGGTCTAATGGGGCTAATGGGGGTTATTGAGGTTGGAGTGGTTATGGGTTATTGAGGTTGGAGGGTTGGAGGGGTGTTGAAAATCGTTGTGACGATTTTCAACAATTGCAATGCACAAATCATTGGGTGCAGATTAGTCGAAGAAGCGCCAGGTGAGGCCGTAGTAGAGGCCGAATTTGTTGCCGGGGTAGTGGGGCAGCATGAAGTAGTCGGGGTTCATCTCCCACAGGGCGTTGAGGTGGCCGGCTTTGAGGAAGATGGTCACTTTGCGTATCTGCATGTTGATGAAGACGTCGCCCCACAGGTAGTTGCCCACCTGCACGCTGCGCTGTCGCACGAAGGCGCCGGCCGGTGCGTTGTAGCCGTCGGCATAGAAGGGGGTGTGATAGCGGATGTCGACACCGGCCTGCATCTGCAAGGCACGGTGGAAGAGGTGGAAGTTGGCGTAGAGCGAGTTCTTGGTGGCCCACAGCGGTGCGTCCCACTGCTTGTCGTCGCTACTGTACTGCAGGAACTGTTCCAGGTCGCAGTGAAGCCACTGCCACAGTGTGATGTACAATGCGGTGCGGCTCTGCAGCAGCCAGAAGGCGGCGTTGTTCTGCACGGGTGCCAGTCCGCTGCCGTTATCCTGCAGCCAGGTGTTACGGTTGATGTGGTTGGCAGCGAGTTCGAAATCGAAGAGTCGGTCGTGATGATAGCGCAGCGCGTATTTTTGCAACACATTTCTTTTCAAGTCGGGACGGTCCCAGGCGAGGCCGTTGCTGTGGTAGTGGAGATAGAAGAAGTCGGGACTCTGTTGGACGGCCGTCGCCGAGAGGGTGGCGGTGCGGAGGCTGTCGAAGCGGTGGGTGTAATGGACCTCGGCCCAGTCGTTGTTGCGCAGGTATTCGTCGCCCAGGGTGTGGTAGAACGATGAGGCCAGCGTGTCGCTGCCGAGACGCAGCGCCAGCTGTGTCGTCGTGGTGGTGTTGGCCCAGTTGTATAGCAGGCTGTCGTGCTCGTCGATGCGGTACCAGCGGGGCTGGAGTCCTACGGTCACCTTGAGCGGGCACGAGAAGCGGCTGTCGGGATAGGCGTCGTTGGTCCAATAGATCCACAGCATGTATTGGTGCACGGTGGTCGAGTCGCTGTAGCGACGCGCCGACCGCTCTTTCGAGAAGTCGAGCGCTATCACGCCCGGGTTGATGATGCGCAGCGGCGAAGGCGAAATCGTGTCGTTGTAGACGATGGTGTCGATTTGTGTGCTGTCGTTGCTGTTGACCTTTGTCTCGATGTGCTCACGCACCTGCTGCACCTGTCGCACAAAGTTGTAGCTGTGGCGGGTGTAGAACAGCCAGCTGTTGTAGAGGCTGCGTGCCGTATAGTCGTTGACGGGCAGGCCGCGGAAGTCGCTCATCGAGTTGTTGCGGAAGGTGTTGTCGTTGGTCAAACCGCCGTTCTCGCCGATGTTCCACCGTTGCCAGAGCAGTGCGGCGTAGGCTTGGTAGCGGCTGTCGCGTGAGTAGTAGTTGGTGCTGAGGGTGAGGTAGTTGTTTTTGGTGTCCTCGTTGCTGAAGATGGGGTCGGGGTTCAGCAGCAGGTAGTCGAGGGCGAAGTTCCAGCGTGGCGTGATGTTCTGGGTGTGGACGACACGCAGCGTGTATTCATTCTTCAGCGAGCTGGAGTAGCTGAGCATGCTGTAGGGCTTGCGTGTCTGATAGAAGCCGATGTTGTAGGGGGTGCGGGTGTAGCCGCTGTTGACGTCGGGCTGGTAGTGCCAGCCGATGCCGGTGCCCAGAATGGGGTAGAGGTCGAGGTGCGACTGTCCCACGACACCTTTGGAGAGGTAGTAGTGGCCGCGCGCATTGCCCAGCGGGTCGTGGTGCTGGGCCCCTGTGGGGTCGTGCCAGACGTTTTGGATGGAATAAATCTTCACTCCCATGGGACGTATCTGAAAGAGGTAGACGCTGCGTTGCAGCACCGAGTCGGGCTCTTCGGGGTCGTCGATTACGCCACGTGCCCGCTGCTCCTGGGCTGTGCTGTCGGCCTCGGTGTCGAGAGGCTCTTGAGCCTGTGCGACACCCGCTGCCAGCAGCAGGAAGAGGAATGGGAGTAGGCGGTGCATGGGGGGGAGGGGTTATGGGTTATTGAGGGTTGGATTGATCTAATTGGTCTAATAGGTCTAATTGGTCTAATAGGTCTAATTGGTCTAATTAGTCTAATTGGTCTAATTAGTCTAATTGGTCTAATTGGTCTAATAGGTCTAATAGGTCTAATTGGTCTAATAGGTCCAATTGGTCCAATAGGGGTTATTGGTTAAGGAATCTTTCGGCGTCCATGGCGGCGATGCAGCCGCTGCCAGCGGCGACGCAAGCCTGGCGGTAGTTGGGGTCGCAGACGTCGCCGGCGGCGAAGATGCCTTCGACGCTGGTGGCGCTGCCGGGACGGTTGACACGGATGTAGCCCTGCTCGTCGAGTTCGAGCTGTCCCTCCAAAAAGGCGGTGGTGGGGGTATGGCCGATGGCGACGAAGAAGCCTGCCACGTCGATGTGGCGCAGTTCGCCGGTCTTCACGTCACGCAGGTCGGCACCTGTCACGCCGTCGAGGTCGTCGCCACAAATCTGTTCGGTGGTGGCGTTCCAGATAACTTCAATCTTGGGGTTGGTGAGCACGCGGTGCTGCATGGCTTTGGAGGCGCGCAGGCTGTCGCGACGGTGGATGAGGTAGACCTTGCGGCAGAGAGTGGCCAGGTAGGCGGCCTCCTCGCAGGCGGTGTCGCCACCGCCCACCACGGCGACGTCCTGGTTCTTGTAGAAATAGCCGTCGCAGGTGGCGCAGGCCGAGACACCCTGTCCGTAGAGTTGCTTCTCGCTGTCCAGCCCCAGCCAACGTGCCGAGGCGCCGGTGGCTACGATGACGGTGTCGGCGGTGATGGTCTCGCCTTTGTCGTCGGTGCAGTGGAACGGCCGCTGTGAGCAGTCGATATGGGCGATGGCGCCCGGCCGGATCTCCACGCCGAAGCGCTGTGCCTGCCGACGCAGGTCGTCCATGAGCGCGGTGCCGCTCACACCTTCGGGATAGCCCGGGAAGTTTTCAATCTCGGTGGTGATGGTCAGCTGACCGCCGGACTGCATGCCTTCATACAGTACGGGATGGAGGTCGGCACGACCGGTGTAGATGCCAGCGGTATAGCCCGCGGGACCGGAACCAATGATAAGACAACGCGTGTGGGACATAGGTGGGAGGGTTTTAGGGGTTGATTTGTTGATTTGTTGATTTGTTGATTTGTTGATTTGTTGAGGTGTTGAGGGTTTTAGGGGTTGATTTGTTGAGGGGTTGAGGGGTTGATTTGTTGATTTGTTGAGGGGTTGAGGTGTTGAGGGGTTGAGGTGTTGATTTGTTGAGGGGTTGAGGGGTTGAGTTGTTAAGATGTTCAGTTGTTAAGATGTTAATGTTTTCACAACTTCACATTTTCACGTTTTCACATTTTCACAACTTCACTTTTTAGTTTTTAGTTTTTACTTTTTACTTTTAGAGAAATAGACGAGCCAGGCGAGGCCGACGACGATGACGATGGCCTGTTGGGCGCCCCAGAGCAGCCATCCGGTCGCTGTGCCGGTCTGTGCGTCGATGCCGTAGAGGGCGAGGGCCGTCTGGATGAGTACGGGGTAGAGGCCGATGCCGCCCTGCGAGAAGGTCATGCCCAGCGATCCAAAGAGGTAGATGACGAAGGCGGCGCTGAAGCCCAGCGAGCTGGTGGCGTCGAAGGCTTGGAAGATGAAGATTCCCGCCACGATGTAGAGCAGGTAGATGATGGCGCTGTAGAGGAGGAACAGCAGCGTGTTGCGGCGTCCCATGTGGAAGATGCTGCGCAGTCCGTCGGCACATCCCACCACGAAATGGTCGATGCGCTGGAAGAGCGCGCGCTGGCCGAACCAACGGCGGCACAGCCGGTAGAGTAGGATGCTTGCGGCTATCGCTGCGACCAGTGCCACGGCAATAATCCACGGTGCCGGCAGCGTCTCCACCCGTTGCGCCAGCATGTCTTCGATCCACTGCTGGGCCTGTCCGTAGAGGAACACCAGTCCGATGAGCACGATGACGAAGAAGGCGAGGATGTCGACGACACGCTCGGTGACCACGGTGCCCAGCGACTTGTCGATGGGTATCTGTTCGCTGGTGCGCATGGTGGCGCAACGCGCCACCTCACCCAGTCGGGGGAACGCCAGGTTGGCCATATAGGCCACGACGACCGACCCGAAGGTGTTGCCGATGCGTGGATTAAAGTTCATAGAACGGTATAGTAGTCGCCAGCGCAGAGCGCGCACCCAGTGGCTGGCCAGGATGGTGACCATGATGGCGGCGACCCACCCGTAGCGGGCATGCAGGAAGGACTGCCAGATGGCGGCCTTCTGTTCGGAATCCAGCTTGAGGAGGAACCAGTAGATGAAAAAGATACCTATCCCGAAGAAGATGCAAAACTTGAGTATATCACCTAATTTGCTCTTCTTCATTGGAGTCGGTTGTTCTGTGGAAAGATAACGGTGGGGTGCCAGTGACGGGCCTCTTCGAGTTCCATCTGGGCGTAGGCGGCGATGATGATGAGGTCGCCCTGTTTCGCCTTGTGGGCGGCGGCACCGTTGATGCCTATCACACCTGTGTTGCGCTCGCCGGCGATGACGTAGGTGGAGAAACGCTCCCCGTTGGTGATGTTGTATATCTCAACTTTCTCGTTCTCAATGAGACCGGTGGCTTCCATCAACGCTTCGTCGATGGTGATACTTCCTATATAGTCAAGGTTCGATTCCGTCACCGTGACGCGATGGATTTTCGACCTCAGGACTTCTATCAACATGGTTGTTGTAAATTTTTTTGCAAAGATACGTAATTATATTGTGAAATTGTGAAGATGTAATTGGTTTGTTCGTTATTACGTTATATCGGGATTTCGTAATATAAAATCGATTTAGAAGAACACCCAGTACAGCAGCAGGCAGACTAGGAAGCAGTAGAGAATGATTTTTCCGCCGGAGACGGGTTTCAGGTAGTCCTCATCTTCAATGTTGAAGCGACGGCGAATTTTGATGGGGCGACGGGCAGGGGCCTCCTGCTCGTTGTCGGTGGCTGTTTCAATCTCGCTGCCGTCGGCGTTGAAGCGCGGGGTGTAGTGAAACTGCGGCATCTCGCGTTTGCGGAACAGGTCGCGCCAGCCCAGTGGCTGGGGCTGCTGCCGCTTGGCACGGTCGAGCTGACGCACACGCTCTTCGAAATAGGCGAGGTCGGCACTCTCCTCCGTCTCCGCTTCGTCGGCGGTGTCGGCGGCGGGATGTTCGTCGGCGTACTTCTTCTTCAGCGCCTCCCAGCGTTCCTTCTCGGGGTCGTAGAAGCGAGGCGTGTAGTGGAACTGTCGTGGTTTGGGTACTTCAAACATGGGGGAGGAATTGGACTAATGGGACTAATAGGTCTAATTAGACTAATAGGACTAATAGGACTAATAGGACTAATAGGACTAATAGGACTAATTGGACTAATAGGACTAATAGGACTAATAGGACTAATAGGACTAATGGGTCTAATGGGTTTAATAAGTTTTATATCTCACTAATCACTTGATCCATCGGGATGTCGTGGGGTTCGGTGGGGATGCTGTCGCGCAGCTGGAAGTCGAAGGCGACGCCGATTTTGTAGGCGTTGGGGGTGCGTTGCAGCAGTCGGTCGTAGAATCCGCGGCCGCGACCCATGCGGTTGCCTTGTCGGTCGAAAGCGACACCCGGCACGATAATGATGTCGATGCGCTCGTAGTCGGTAAACTCCTCGCCGGTAGGCTCGCCGATGCCAAACTGTTCGCCCGCCACCATGCTGTCGGGTCCCCGGTAGGCGCGCAGCCGCAGGTCGTCGCCGTCGACGCAGGGCAGCAGGATGGTCTTCTGGCGGTACCACTGCTCCACAAAGTCGTGCGTCTGTACCTCGTCCTCCATCGACCAATAGAGCAGCAGTGTCTCGGCCTCCACAAAGCGGGGCAGGTGACTCACCTGCTGCATGATGGCCTGTGAACGTTGTAGCTTTTCAAGAAAAGGGACGGCCTTTTTGGCCGCCCTTATCTCACGTCGGAGTGTTGCTTTGTCCATACTGACTTCCAGTCTTTTGGGGTAGGCGTACACGGGAGTACGCTTCTGCTTCCAAAATTGGGCGTACACGGGGGTACGCCCCTACAAATAATCCTTTATTGCTTCTATTTCTATGATATGAGTGAAGTGTCGCTGTGTTAATGTGTCAACATATCAACATATCAACGAGTTTTAGAAGGGCAGGTCGTCGCTGGCGTTGGGCATCTCGGTGCTGGGCGTCGACGCAAACGGCGTAGGCTCGGCGGCCGGAGCGGCAGCGGGTGCCGGAGCGGCGGGAGCAGCAGCCGGTGCGGGGGCAGCATAGTTGTAGCCCGTCGCGGCGGGAGGCATCTGACCTGGAATGTAGGTCTGGATGTTGCTGCAGCGCAGATTGGTATACCATTTGCCGTTGAATTCGCGCGACTCGGGGTTGAAACGCACGATGACGGGGCTGTTCATGGGCGTGTTCTTCACCATGGCGACGCGGTCTTCGCCAAAGCAGTCAAACGCCACCTGACGGGGATAGTCGCCTTCGGTTTCGATGACAAAGCCACCGCGCACCCAAGGTCCGCGGGCACCTTCGCCACGGGTTTCTTCCAATACTCGAATAAGTCTTCCTGTAATTTCCATAATATATATTGTTTAATTGTTGATTGTTTAATCGTTGGAGGGTTGAGTGGTTATGGGTTATGGGTTATTGAGGGGTAGAGGGGTGGAGGGGGGGATAGGTCTAATTGGTCTAATTGGTCTAATTGGTCTAATTGGTCTAATGGGGGTTATTGGTTATTGGTTATTGAGGGTTGGGTAGGGCTTATAGGTCTAATTGGTCTAATTGGGCTAATGGGTCAAATGGGGGTTATTGGTTATGGGTTATTGGTTATTGAGGGTTGGAGGGTTGGAGGGTTGAAGTGTTTAATTGTTGTTTTGGGATAATTTTATAACGGGATTACGTAACCTTTAAACCCTTTAACCTAATTTGTTCTGTTTCTGAAGAAGAAAATCAATCCTGTGGTGATGATAATCATGACGGTGACGATGGTCCAGAATGCCCGGGTACTGGTGACAAACGGGAAGTCGACATTCATGCCGAAGAGTCCGGTGATCACGGTGAGGGGCAGCATGACGGTGTTGAAATAGGTAAGCACCTTCATGATTTCGTTGGTCTTGTTGGCCTGCAACGAGTCGAATGTCTTGGAGAGACCTTCGACCAACTCGCCGTAGTCTTCGATGGAGTCGAACATCTTCTGGTACTGGTCGAGGATATTGCCCCAGTAGTCTTCCATGTCCATCACTTCGGGGTCGACAAAGCCTTTGATGCCGCCGCTTTCGAACATGTGCAACACGCGCAGCTGTGGCTTGAAGGTGGTGTTCAACAGGATGGTGTTGCGTCGGGTGATGGAAATCAATTCGATGATGCTCTGTGCCTTCTTGTTGAAGATGTCGTAGTTGATGAGGTCCACCTCGGCACCCACGCGCATCACCAACGTGTAGGTCTCGCGCATGAGTCGGTCGAGGATGTGGTAGAGGAGCAGGTCGCTCGAAGTGAGCTTGGCTTCCACCTCTTCGTTTTTCTCGGCCAGGTCCTCTTTGATTTCGTCAAACAGTTTCTGCACCACCCAGTGCGAGCGACCGATGGTGATGATATAGTCGCGCCCCCAGAAGATTTTCACCTCGCGGACACGGATGAACTTGTTGCCTTTGTCGAAATAGGGAAAATGCAGAATCAGGAAGTAGTAGTCGTCGTACTCGTCGATTTTCGGACGTTGGTTGGTGCCACGGCAATCTTCAATGTCCAGAGGGTGGAAATGGTACTGCTCCAGCAGGTAGTCGTATTCATCTTCGCTTGGATTGGTGATATGTTCCCATTTCAGGGACTGATAGCGGATGGTCTCTATCATCGGTTCCTCCCTTCTGTTTTGATGGTTGTTGTGGCCTGTGGTCTACATTCCGGTATGGTTTTTAACTGCGTTGAATGTGCAAAAGTACGAAATTATTTTGGATATTTTCCCTTAAATACACATAGATTTGACGGATGGGGGTCAATAGTTGCGGAAGGGATGCTTGCGCCACCAGAGTATGAGGAGCAGTCCCGCCAGCATGCCGCCGAGGTGGGCGAAGTGGGCGATGCCGTCCATGGAGTGGAACACCCCTTCGAAGAGCTCAATGGCTGCATAGCCTATCACAAACCATTTGGCTTTGATGGGCAGCAGGAAGTAGAGGTATATCTGTTCGTTGGGGAACATCATGCCGAAGGCCAGCAGGATGCCGTAGACGGCTCCCGAGGCACCGACGGTGGGGCCGCCAGGCGCCACCAGCAGGTTGACGGCCGCCGCACCCAATCCGCAGACCAGGTAGTAAATCAGGAAACGCTTGGTGCCCCAGAAGTTCTCCAGAATGCAGCCAAACATCCAGAGGGCGAACATGTTGAAGAAGATGTGGTCGATGCTGGCGTGCATGAACATATAGGTGAGGGGCTGCCAGAGTTGGAAGTGTCCGCTCTGGACCGACCACAGCGCCAGCGCATTGGTGATGCCGAAGAACCCTTTCCGTTCGAGGGCGATGGTGCCAATGAAGACTAACACATTGATGATGAGCAGATGTTTGACCGCTGTGGGTAACATCCGGAAGGCTTGGGGCTGGTAGGTAGACATGGGGGAGGGGATTTAGTGGTTATGGGTTATGGGTTATTGAGGGTTGGATTGGTCTAATTGGTCTAATTGGTCTAATTAGTCCAATTGGTCCAATTAGTCCAATTAGTTTTTTTCTTTATTCCATTAACTTTTCGGGGGGGAGGATGGTGAGGGTTTTCTTGCCAGAGGGGCTGGTGGTGGGTACTTGGCAGCGGAAGAGGTCGGCGACAATCTGCTGCATCTCCTCTTGGGTGAGGGCGGTGCCCGCCTTGATGGCCATGCGGCGCGCCAGTGTACGGCACAGCGCTTGCTGGCGACTGTTGTCGGCACTCTGCAGCAGGGAGGCTTTGAAGTCAGCAATCATCTCGTCGAGCAGCTGTTGCAGGTTGTCTTCACAGGCGGCGTCGGGCACCGCCACGGCCACGTAGTTGTTGCCACCCAGCGGCTGCAGGTCGAAGCCTTGCTCGCGCAGCATCGGCAGCAGTTCGTTGAGTGCCTCCGCATCGGCCGACTGGAACGAGCAGTTGATGGGGAAGATGAGTTGCTGTGCGTTGACGGGGGCGTTGTGGGCGCAGAGCCGTTCGAAGAGGATGCGCTCGTGTGCGCGCTGCTGGTCGACGATGAGGAGTCCCGACGACAGTGACGCCACAATCCAGCGTCGTTGCACCTGCAGGCAGGCTATCTGGTCGTCGGCCTTCGTGTCGGCCATCGGGAAGAGGGTGTCATGTTGCGGGGCCTCGCTGTTGGACGCGCTGTCGAAATCGGCCGGTGTGGTGGCCAGCGGGGTGTCGGCCGGCGTGTCGGTGTCGAAGAAGTTCTCCCACTTCTGACTGCCCGCCGAGGTGTCGCGGTGGCTGTTGAAGGGGTTGTAGGTGGGGTCGTAGTGCACCTTTGGCGCCGGCGGCGTGTAGCCCTTCGGTGCCGGTGTGAAGTCGATCTCGGTGCAGGGGTTGAACTCTATCTGGTTGTCGAGACTGAACTGTCCCAGCGCCTTCTTGACCGCGGAGCGCAGGATGGCGAAGATGGCCGACTCGTCGATGAAGCGCACCTCCGTCTTGGTGGGGTGGATGTTGACATCGAGGCGCGAAGGGTCGACGTTGAGCATCACGAAATAGGCGGGATGCTGGTCGGCGGGAATCAGGTCGGCATACGACTTCTCGATGGCGGCGCCCAGGTAGGGGTGCTTGATGTAGCGACCGTTGACAAACAGGTACTGGTCGCCACGGGTGCGCCGTGCATAGTCGGCTTTTCCCACATAGCCGTGGAGCGACACAATGTCGCACTGCTCTTCGATGGCGTAGAGCCGTTCCTTGTAGTTGTTGCCGAAGAGGTGGGTGATGCGCTGTGCCAGATTGCCCGGCTGCAGCTCGTAGAGCGGTCGCCCGTTGCTGTGGAGCGAGAAGGCGATATCGCAATGCGCCAGTGCTATCCGTTTGAAGGTCTCCTCAATGTGGCCGAGCTCGACGCTGTCGCGTTTGAGGAAGTTGCGGCGGGCCGGCACATTGTAGAAGAGGTTTTTCACCGATATGGAGGTGCCCACGGCGGTGCTGCAGGGTTGCTGACTCTCGATGTGGCTGCCTTCGATGACGACTACGGTGCCCAGCTCGCTGTCGGGCTTGCGGGTGCGCAGCTCCACCTGTGCGATGGAGGCGATGGAGGCCAGCGCTTCGCCACGGAAACCCATGGTGTGCAGGTCGAAGAGGTCGCCCGCTTGGTGGATTTTCGAGGTGGCGTGACGCTCGAAGCAGATACGGGCGTCGCTGTCGCTCATGCCGCAGCCGTCGTCGACCACCTGGATGAGGGTGCGGCCGGCGTCCTTGACGATGAGTTGGATATTATGGGCACCCGCATCGATGGCGTTTTCCAATAGCTCTTTGACGGCCGAGGCGGGACGGTCGACCACTTCGCCAGCGGCAATCTGGTTGGCAACACTGTCGGGGAGTATGTTGATGATGTCGGACATGGCATCGATTGATTTTCGTGTTAAGGTGCAAAGGTACGAAAAAGAATGGTAATAAGTCTAATGGGGCTAATTGGTCCAATGGGTCTAATGGGTCTAATGGCCGATTGGGGAACAATGCCGCTTTCGTTTCCGTTTTATTTCGTAACTTTGCACAAATTATGGAAGAAGACGAGATAATTGACAATATTTCCGAGGAACCGATTTCCGACGAAAATAATGCCGGGGGTACCACTATGTCGCTGAATGCCATGTTCCGCGACTATTGGGTGGACTATGCCTCAGACGTTATTCTGGACCGTTCGGTGCCGCATATCGACGATGGTCTGAAGCCTGTGCAACGCCGTATCCTGCACGTGATGAACGAGATGGACGACGGCCGCATGAACAAGGTGCAGAGCATTGTCGGTGCCACGATGTCCTATCACCCCCACGGCGACGCGTCGATCAAAGATGCGCTGGTCAACATGGGGCAAAAAGAGTTGCTGATTGACTGCCAAGGTAACTGGGGTAACATCCTCACCGGTGACGATGCGGCGGCGGGCCGTTATATCGAGGCACGCCTGTCGAAGTTTGCCAAAGAGGTGGTGTTCAACAAGAAAACCACGCATTGGAAACCCAGCTACGACGGTCGCAACCAGGAGCCGGAGACGCTGCCCATCAAGTTCCCGCTGTTGCTGTCGCAGGGCACCAAGGGTATCGCGGTCACGCTGACTTCGGTCATCCTGCCGCACAACTTCTGTGAACTGATTGAGGCTTCGATAAACATCCTGCGTGACGAACCTTTCGAGATATTTCCCGATTTTCCCACGGGCGGTATGATCGACGTGTCGCGCTACAACGATGGCGCACTGGGTGGCCGTCTGCGCATCCGTGCCAAGATGCACTACGACGAGAAGCGCAAGGCCATCATTATCACCGAAGTGCCTTATGGCGTCACGGTGGGCGACATCCAGGACAGCATCGTCAAAGCCAACGAGAAGGGCAAGATTAAAATCAAGAAGGTGGACGACAACACCGCCGCCACGGCCGAGATTGTGGTCTACCTGCCGGCGGGCATCTCGCCCGACCAGACCATCGACGCCCTGTATGCCTTCACCAGCTGCCAGGTGAGTTTTTCGCCGCAGACCTGTGTGATTGTCGACAACAAGCCGGTCTTCATGACCGTCAGCGATATCCTGCGCCACTCCACGATGCGCACCAAAGAGCTGTTGCGCCAGGAGTTGCTCATCCAGCTGGGCGAGTTGGAGGACAGTTGGCACTGGGTGTCGCTGGAGAAGCTCTTCTTCGAGAAGGGTATCTACAAAGTGTTGGAGAAGAAGAGCTTTGCCTCGTGGGACACCCAGGTGACGGGCATCGAGCGGGCTTTCGACCCCTACCGCAAACTGTTCAAAAAAGAGATTACGCGCGAGGATGTGCTGAAGCTGTGCGAGAAGCCGGTGCGCAAAATCTCCATGTTCGATATCAAGAAAGCCGAAGAGGAGATCGCCCGCATCGAGTCGACGATGGACGAGGTGCGCAACCACCTGGAACACCTCACCGACTATGCCGTCAACTACTTTGAGCATATCCTCGAGAAATACGGCAAGGGTCGTGAGCGCAAGACCGAGATACGCAACTTCGAGGACATCCAGGCGGTGACGGTGGCGGTGGCCAACGAAAAACTGTATGTCAACTACAAGACGGGTTTTGTGGGCTACAACCTGAAACGCGACGAGGGTGTGGTGGCTGTCTGCGAGTGTTCGCGGATGGACGACATCATCGTCTTCCGCACCGACGGTACCATGATGGTGACCAAGGTGCAGGAGAAGGGCTTTGTGGGCAGCAAAGAGTGTTCGGAGCTGCTCTTCGTGTCGGTGTTCCGCAAGAAAGACGAGCGTACCGTATACAATATGATATACCGTGACGGTTCGCAGGGCTATATCTATGTCAAACGTTTCTCGGTGGTGGGTACCACGCGCGACCGCGACTATCCGCTCACCAAGGGAACGAAAGGCTCCAAGGTGCTCTATTTCACCGCCAATCCCAACGGTGAGGCGGAGGTGGTGACGGTACACCATGTGAGCAAGCCCAAGCTGAAGAAGGTGAGTTTCGATTTCGACTTCGCCACATTGGCCATCAAGGGACGTCAGTCGATGGGTAATATCTTGACTCGCAACGCGGTGCGCAATATCAACCTCAAGGGCGAAGGCGTCTCCACGCTGGGCGCGCGCAAGATATGGTTTGACGAGAGCGTCAAACGTCTCAACGTCAGCGAGGCGGGCCGCTACCTGGGTGAGTTCAAGGGTGCCGACAAGATTTTCACCCTGATGCAGTCGGGTGTGTTCCGTCAGATGAGCTTCGACCTCTCCAATCATTTCGACGACGACCTGTTGGAGATTCGCAAGCTGGTAGGCCGTCAGATTGTCACCGTCGTCTATCGCGAGGCGGAGCAGGGGAGCTATTATATCAAACGTTTCCTTTGCTCGGAAGCCTCCGACAAGAAAGTCAACTGTCTCAGCACAGAGACGGGCGACACGCTGGTGACCTATTCCATGGACACCTTCCCGCGGCTGGAGGTGGTCTACGACCCCGCCTCGGGCAAGAAAATTGCTCAGGAGATTATCGAGGTGACGGAGTTTATCGCCGTCAAGGGCTGCAAAGCCAAGGGCAAGCGCATCACCACGTCGGAGGTGCAGGAGTTCCGCTGGCTCGACCCGTTGCCGGAGCCGGAACCCGAGCCGGATCCCGACGAGGAGGCTTCTGCCGATGGCGAGGTGGTGGTGACCGACCCCGACGACCGCATGGGCTACGCCGAAGGCACCCAAACATCCATGTTCTAGTTTTTACCTTTTAGTTTTTAGTTTATGAAAATATTGGTTGTCTTGCCGCGGTTTCCCTATCCCCTCGAGAAGGGTGACAAACTGCGTGCCTACCATCAGATACGTATTCTCTCGGAGCGCAATGAGGTCTATCTTTTTGCCGTCTCCCACACCCATGTGCCGGCTGAGCATATCGAAAAGTTGCGACCTTTCTGCAAAGATATCTGTGTGGTGCATTCGCCCAAGTTGGCCAATTTTAAGAATGTTTTCCGCAATTTCTTGTATGCCAAGTCGCTGCAGATTGGTTATTGGGACTCGAAGCGGGCGCGCAAGTGCTACAAGGCTTTCGAGAAACAGGTGCAGCCCGATGTTGTCTACAGTCAGATGGTGCGCACCATGACATTGGTGAGCCGGTCTCCGCTGCCCAAGGTGATGGATTTCCAGGATGCCCTGTCGATGAACACGGAGCGTCGTATGGACTGCGCGCGCGGACTGTGGCGCTATATCCTTCATTTTGAATTCAAGATGCTGCGCAGCAGCGAGTACAACTCGTTCAATATCTTCGATGCGCTGACCATCATCTCCGATGTTGACAGCGAGGCCATCCCGCATAAGAAGAACGGCAACATCCGTGTCATCCCCAATGGTGTGGACTTCGAATACTTCCATCCCATGCCGGAGGTGAAGAAAGACTACGACCTGGTTTTTTGCGGCAATATGTCCTACGAGCCCAATGTGCGTGCGTCGCAGTTCTTGGTGGAGCGTGTGATGCCGTTGGTATGGCAGCGTCGTCCGCAGACCACGGTGCTGTTGGCCGGCACGTCGCCGAAGCAGGCGGTGAGTCGCCTGGCGTCCGAGCGTGTCACGGTGTCGGGCTGGGTGCCCGACATCCGTGAGTCGTATGCCCGTGCTCACCTCTTCGCCGCACCGATGCAGACGGGGTCGGGGTTGCAGAACAAGTTGCTGGAAGCCATGGCGATGCAGGTGCCTTGTGTTACCACTACCATTGCCAACGACTCGCTGCACGCTGTCGATGGTCGCGACATCCTGGTGGGTGCCGACGCGCGGCAGTTCGCCGACCACGTCCTCGCATTGCTCGAGAATGCCGAACGGCGTCAGACCATTGCGCAGGCAGGGTATGATTTTGTTCACGAGAATTACAGCTGGGAACACTACGGCAGTCTGCTGGAATCGGTGCTGCTAGAGGCAGTAGACCAGCACAAGCAACAGGTGTAACTCTTTAAACGTTAAATCTTAAACGTTAAACGAAAGAGCATGCCCTTCAAGCACGATCAAGGCAAGTGGCGCAACACCCATGGCGACGTGGAGCCGACACCGCGTCGGCTGCCGCGACGTGAACGCAACACGTTCGACAATACGCCGCAGCCCGAGCGTGCCATACTGGTGGCGGTCTGTCCGGCCGAGATGACCGTGGAGCGCTGCCAGGAGAGTCTTGACGAGCTGGCCTTCCTGCTCGACACGGCGGGTGGCGTGGCGCTGCGTCAGGTGATGCAGCGGCTGCCGCGTCCCGACAGCCGTACCTATGTGGGCAGTGGCAAGATTGACGAGATAAAGGAATATATGCAGGCGTTGGAGGTCGACTTCCTGGTCTTCGACGACGAGCTGTCGCCCACGCAGCTGCGCAACCTGGAGCGCGCCTTCGGCTGTCGCATCCTCGACCGCACCACGCTGATTCTCGACATCTTTGCCAAGCGGGCGCGTACCAGCATTGCCAAGACGCAGGTGGAGCTGGCGCAGATGCAGTATATGTTGCCGCGCCTCACACGTATGTGGACGCACCTCGAGCGACAGCGTGGCGGTATCGGCATGCGTGGCCCCGGCGAGACACAGATCGAGACGGACCGTCGTCTCATCACCGAGAAGATTGTGCTGCTCAAGGAGCGGCTGGCCTCGATCGACCGACAAAAGGTGCAGCAGCGCAAAAGTCGCGAGGCACTGGTGCGTGTGGCGCTGGTGGGCTATACCAATGTGGGCAAGTCCACTTTGATGAACCTCATCAGCAAGAGCGACGTCTTTGCCGAGAACAAGCTCTTCGCCACCCTCGACACCACGGTGCGCAAGGTGGTGATAGGCAATCTGCCGTTCCTGCTGTCCGACACGGTGGGCTTCATCCGCAAGCTGCCGCACGGACTGGTGGAGTCGTTCAAGTCGACCCTCGACGAGGTGTGCGAGGCCGACATACTGATTCATGTGGTGGACATCTCGCATCCGTCGTTTGAACAGCAGATACAGTCGGTCGACGCCACGTTGGAGGAGATCGGGGCCGCCGGCAAACCCACGGTGCTACTCTTCAACAAATGCGACGCTTTCCGCTACACCCCCAAGGAGGCCGACGACCTGACGCCGGCCACACGTGCCAATTGGTCGCTCGACGACTGGGAGCGCTACCTGCAGGAACAATATGCCTCACGGCCCAACACAGCGGTGCTCTTCGGCAGCGCCCGTAGCAAGGAGGGCATCGACGCGTTGCGCGATGTGTTGTATCACACGGTAAAAGAGATCCACAAGCGTCGGTTCCCCTACGACAATTTCCTGTGGTAGTGCCACTCGCCGAAAGACTGCCGGCGGATTGTGATTTTTTTTGTAAATTTGCACGTTTAAGTAAGGGTTTAAAAGGTTTAAGAGTTCAAGGGTTTGAGGGTTTTAGTGTTAAATCGTTTTAATCCTCAAGCGAAGTGAACCTTTTAAACCCTTCAAGCGAAGCGAACCTTTAAACCCTTTAAGCAAAGCGAACCTTAAAACCCTTATCTACATAATGGAAGAATCATCTGCTGAGAAGAGTCTCAATTTTTTGGAGGAAATCATCGAGAACGACCTGAACGAGGGTCGTCACAAATCGATTTTGACCCGTTTTCCGCCGGAACCCAACGGCTACCTGCACATCGGCCATGCCAAGTCGATCTGCATTAATTTCGGATTGGCGAAGAAGTATGGTGGCAAGACCAACCTGCGTTTCGACGACACCAACCCTGTCAAGGAGGACACCGAATATGTCGATTCCATCCAGGACGACATCCACTGGCTGGGCTTCGACTGGGTAGGCAAGCACTATGCCTCCGACTATTTCGACCAGCTCTACGAGTGGGCCGAGCTGTTGATACAGAAAGGACTGGCCTACGTCGACGACCAGACGCTGGAGGAAATCCGCGAGGGTCGCGGCACGGTGACCACGCCGGGCAAGAACAGCCCCTACCGTGACCGCAGCGTCGAGGAGAACCTCGACCTGTTCCGTCGCATGAGGGCCGGCGAGTTCGCCGACGGCAGCAAGGTGCTGCGTGCCAAAATCGACATGGCGCATCCCAATATGATGTTCCGTGACCCCATCATGTACCGCATCCTGCATGCCCATCATCACCGCACGGGCGACAAGTGGTGCATCTACCCGATGTACGACTACGCCCACGGTCAAAGCGACAGCATCGAGAATATCACTCATTCCATCTGTACGCTGGAGTTTGACATCCACCGTCCGCTCTACGACTGGTTCATCCAGCAGCTGGACATCTTCCCCAGCCACCAGTACGAGTTTGCCCGTCTCAATATCAACTACACGGTGATGAGCAAGCGCAAACTGCTGCAGCTGGTCAAAGAGGGCTATGTCAGCGGCTGGGACGATCCGCGTATGCCCACCATCTGCGGTTTCCGCCGTCGTGGCTACACGCCCGAGAGCATCCGCGCCTTCTGCGACCGCATCGGTGTAGCCAAACGTGACAATATCATCGACTACTCGCTGCTGGAGTTCTCGCTGCGTGAGCACCTCAACAAGGTGGCGCAGCGTCGCATGGCGGTCCTCGACCCTGTGAAGGTGGTCATTGACAACTATCCCGAGGGACAGAGCGAGATGCTCACCGCCGTCAACAACCCCGAGTGCGAGGCCGACGGCACCCGTCAGGTACCGTTTGGTCGTGAGCTCTATATCGAGCGTGAGGACTTCATGGAGGTGGCGCCGAAGAAATATTTCCGCATGGCTATCGGCCAGGAGGTACGTCTGCGCTACGCCTATTTCGTCACGGCACAGAGTGTGGAGAAGGATGCCGAGGGCAATATTACCTGCATCCACTGTACCTACGACCCCGCCACCCGTGGCGGCGACGCTCCCGACGGACGCAAGGTGAAGGGCACCATCCATTGGGTCAGCGCACAGCACGCCATCGACGCCGAGGTGCGTCTTTTTGACCGTCTCTTCGCCGTCGAGGCCCCCGACGATGTGGAAGAGGGACACACCTTCCTCGAGAACATCAACCCCAATAGCCTGAAGGTGGTCACTGCCAAGTGTGAACCCGCCCTCAGCGAGTGGAAAGCGGAAAGTGGAAAGTGGAAAGATGGCATTGTGCGCTACCAGTTCGAGCGCATGGGCTACTTCTGCACCGACTGCGACTCGACGCCCGACCACCTCGTCTTCAACCGTACCTGCACCCTCAAAGACAGCTGGGCAAAGATGAAATAAATGTATGGGGTATATTGTAATTGCGGTAGTCTTTCTGCTTATTTGGTTGTGGAGAGTCAAGCATTTTCATTGGCTCACAGGAGAGTGGAAAGGCGATAAGAAGAATGAGGAAACGCATCGGTTAGACGAAGAATAATTGTTTTGTTGATAAGAAGTATATGCAAATAATTGACCGTCCGACAGGCAGGGAAATACTGTACACCATGATGCCGAACTATTTTGGCGACATGGTGAAGGCTGTGGTGGATATTGTGCAAAAGAAGATTGGTGTGGATGCTGAACTGCATGCCGACATAGAGCAAGCGTTGCTGGCACAAGGTTCGTCGCAGTACGACCTGTGGGGCATCAACCTTTATCCAGAGATGGATGGTGACGATTTTATCGAGTTTGATTCGATTATCAATATCCGCCCGGGACAAGGCAACCGCAGTCGCGACGTGCAAGATGACGAAACACGGCAGAGGATTATAGACACAGTAAACTATCTGCTGCCATGTTGACGATGGAGTTCCAACATAAGGACCTGGCCAATGGCCGGTGGGCACAGATGTCGCTGGCCGAGCAGATGCTGAACATCGGCAGCGAGGTGTCGCGTGCCAACCGCTGGAAGGCCAAAGGCAACGAGGAACAGTGCCACCGTGCAGCCGACCGAGCGTTGGAACTGGTGTCGCTAACCATCGATGCCAACAAGAACCGCGCCGGCTTGAAGGAACTGTGCCGTCTCTACGAGGTGATGGCTGATTACTACTACGGCAAGAACATCTATCAAACCGATCCAAATACCATGCAGCGGTATTTCGATGTTTTTGCTTTTTGCATGCGGTAAAACAATAGGAAATTAATGACACAGCAGAACGCCATACAACTTTTTGAAGGCTCGCAGGTTAGAATGGCTTGGAACGAGGAGGAGGAGAAGTACTACTTCTCCATAGTGGATGTGGTACAGATTTTGACCGAGCAACCTACGCCCCGCAAAGCGAGCACCTACTGGGCTGTGCTCAAGAAACGCCTGAAAGAGGAAGGAGCCGATGAACTGCTTACAAATTGTAAGCAGTTGAAATTACCTGCTGCGGACGGAAAGAATCGTGCTACGGATGTGGCCGATTTAGAGCAGACGTTGCGCATCATCCAATCCATTCCGTCCAAGAAGGCTGAGCCTATCAAACGGTGGCTCTCCGAGGTGGGTGCGCAGCGTATCGACCAGATGATTGACCCCGAGTTGACGTTCCAGATGGCAGTGGAGGATTATCGTCGGCAGGGTTACAGTGACAAGTGGATTGAGAACCGCCTCAAGTCCATCCGCACTCGCAAGGCACTTACCGACGAATGGGAACGTTCGGGTGTTAAAGAGCAGAAAGACTTTGCCGTCCTTACCAATATCCTCACCAAAGCGTGGAGCGGTATGACCACCGGGGAATACAAACGGTACAAGAGTCTGACCAAAGAGAACCTAAGAGATAACATGACCAACCTTGAGTTGGCGCTGAACACGCTGGCGGAAGCCGCCACCACCGAGATTTCCCGCAACCGCAACCCCAAGACGATGAAAGAGAACAAACAGGTGGCGCAAAGCGGCGGAAAAGCCGCGAAGGTGGCACGTGAGGAGGTTGAAAAGCAGATAGGCCACAGCGTCATCTCCCGAGAACGAGCCTCCGACTATCTGCTGCCCACAGAAGATGCAGAAGTGAAAAAAATAGAATAATATTAGTAAACCTCTAATTATTATTGAGAACACGAATCTAGCGAATCTAACGAATTATTATTCGTGTTATTCGTGCAATTCGTGTTCGAACAAGACGAATAATTAGTGGTTGCCATTAATAAAGATTTGTATCTTTGCAGTCGGAAACGAAAACAAACGCAATGAGATAGAAAAGCACATCTAACATAGACATAATGAGCTGAACGCTCTTGTTCTCGTTGGAAGAATGTCTGGAAAACGTTATTACCGAGTGAGAATAAGTTGGCGGAAGTTTGCGCATGGGCGTGATTCCTTTCCCCTTATTTTACTCACAGGTTTTTCCAGACAACCTTTCCAACAAAATAAGTGGCAGTGTTAAACGAGAGGACTTGCGCCTTTCTAATTGCCATTAAACATCGACGTTCGGGCTCTATGGTTTGGAGCCGAAATTTGTTTAATCATTATAAAACTGACGTGTCGACAGGATAAAACAGACGTATTAATTATGAAAAAAACATTTCTTTTTTTGATAGCATTATTATTAGCCATGTCAACTAAAGCTCAAGATTACAACTTTGAGGATTATTTTTACCCATTTGGTTTTCGGACATTTCTTTCAATAGATTCTGGTGGTAAGACTACAACTATGAGTCAGTTTAGTTTTACTTCACA
>JAFSYK010000049.1 GCA_017449975.1 Bacteroidales bacterium | reverse complement strand
GCCCCTCCCTCCTGGGCCAACAACCTGTACCCAATTGCAAAGATACGACATTCAATCTTTTTCTACCCCTCCGTGTCTACTTTTACGTGAGCAGCAGTGTGTACTGCGTGTAGAAATAGACGGTTCGTCCGCTAAATGGATAGGAGGAGTCGTGTAGTGAGAGGAGTTTGAGTTTAAAGAAAGGCATGTCTCTGTAGCCACAGGCTTGGCGTTTCATGGTTTTGATTTTAGGTAACCACTAATTATTCGTTTTATTTGAACACGAATTGCACGAATAACACGAATAGTAATTCGTTAGATTCGTGTTCACAACTAATTATTAGAGGTTATTTTTAGTCATTTTAGTATTCTCGGGCAGCCTCACGGCTTAGCCAGACGCATAAATCATTTCTATCTACTGATAGACTAACTAACGGGTTCGCTCGAACAGAGCTCGTTCTTCAGGTCGGATAAGGTCCCAGTCCTCAAGTGCTGCGAGCGGTGACATGCGATGCCGACGGGCCACTTTGTAGTCGTAGACCATGCCATACCGGTCGGCGATGCGCATCGCGATGCGGTCTTGATGGAAGTATTTGTTCTTGCGCTTCATGACTCTGCCGTCATCGATATGAGAAGACATAAAAAAATAACCGTGAAGCATCTGTTAAACACAAGGTTCGCCAAAACCCCATAAACAGGAATACTCACGGATACCCGCATACACTTCCTTTTCCTCTGTAATGCATTTGAAATTTGGCGATTTCCACGTACTAAAGAAAAGCAAAAGACGCTTCTATATTTTCTTATCTATTTCTTCGAGGACGATACGTTTTAGTTAGTGATTCGGTTTACTGACTGCAAAGATACTTATTATTCTTGATTTCGATATGCAATTATGCCATAACAAACTGGTTATGTTGAGGGAACATCTGTTCAAAACGCAGACGCCGGGTTGCCCAATGGATGCACTATGACTTTTGCGGTGGCGCGGTGGGTGGCGTCGACCAGCTGCAGGAGGTATTCGCCTTCGGGTAGTGGGCCGAGGTGCAGTTCCAGAATGCGGCTATCGGTGGCGGCTTGCTGTGGCCGGGCCACAACCCGACCGTCAATGGCATAGATTGTTGCCGTAGGCCGTACCATTTCAGCTGGCACCACTATGCTGAGGCAGTCGCTGGCAGGATTGGGATAGACGACAACGGCGCAGTCGGCCGATGCAGTCGGGCTGGTGCCCGCCGTGCTGTCGCCAGCGACGGAGACCGTAAACGAGTAGTCCTCTTGCATGCAATGACGCGAGGCGGTGAGCGTAACCGTATAGTCGCCCGCGGCAGCATAGGTGTGTACTGTCACCGTATCCGCAGCAGCTGTGGTAGCGCTGCTGCCGTCGCCGTAGTCCCACAGCAGACTGTCGGCATGGTGTGCGGTGGCGACAAGCGTGACGCTGTTCCCCTCCACCGACGCCACCTCGAACGTGGCCTGCGGCCTGGGCCGCTGCCACTGGGCAAGGTCGGCATAGACCACCTGGTGCGCCGCCGAGCGGATGGTGCGTGCCGTGGTCTCGGACAGGTCCGCGCTGAAGGTGATGGAGTCGGGGTCGCGATGGAACATCAGCGTATAGAAAGCACATGCCGCCGCATAGCTGCCCGCTACGCTGGGATGGCTCCCGTCAGACTGGTAGAGCTCTATATCGGCATGGCGCTCGCGCAGATAGCGCCAAACACGACCGACAGGACAGAGCGAGGCATCGTTTTGCTGCGCCATACAGGTGTAGCGCTCGCAGAGCATGCTGTCCATGCCCTCGTAGGTGGCGAGGACAGGGAAGTAAACGGCATTGGCGGCATCGCCGTTCTTGCGTCCCCAGGTCATATAGAACAGGGGCTCGCAGCAGGGGTTATGGGCATAGATGGAGTCGACCAGCCGTTGCGCATAAGGGAACACCTCGAACTCCACCTGCGACTGGGGAAACGACGGGTACTGGCTCTGCTCCTGCAGCACCACGACATCCCAGCCACCGCTGCAGATCAGCGACATCGACAGGTTGCTGCAATGCTGGCTGAAGGTGCAGCTACCCTGCGTATTGCTCTGGTAGGTGAGCTCGTCGCCCATCGACGCCGCCACCTGTTGCACCATCTGCGGCAAATCGTTCACCTGCGTATAGCTGTTGCCCACAAACAGGGCATTCACCCGCTGCTGTGCCTCACAGCACAGCGGGAAGCAGACCAACAATAACACGAAAAACAAAGCAGGCTTCTTCACCGTATGGTTGGTATATATGTGACGGGCACCCGGATTTAGGTGCCCGTCATATTAAACGTTAAACCTTAAACTTTAAACGTTACTTAACTATTCTTCGTCGGCCTCGTAGATGAGGAGCTGACCGTCGGCGTAGAGGAAGAGCAGCGGGTCTTTGTCGTTCTTCTTCATAATCCAGCAACCACCGTTGTCGGCATCAATGGTGAGGGTGGTGTATTTCTTGTGCACCGGATGCTGTGCCAGCAGGTTGTCGGCCTTGTCGAAGACGCGCAGGTAGGTCTCGCCGTCGTCCTTGACGAGGGCATACATCAGATCGCCGCTGATGGCATAGCCTATCATGTCGACATGATGGGTGTTGCTGACATACTCGTGCACCACCGTGTAGTCGGAGCAGCTGCTACCAGCCCAGTAGCCCACACAGAAGCTCCACAGACCAGGCCAGTAGACGACCGGCGGCAGGAACGGATCCCAGTAGATGGGATGCATGTGGATGTAGTGGTGATGGATGGGATGGTAGAAGAAGGGCGCAGGACGGATGTGGCGGTGCGACGGCGGCAGCGGACCGTGGGGGTGCAGCGGATGGGCGAAGCCGGGGTGGACATGCGAGACAGGGCCTTTGCCGGCTCCGAAATGGGCGGGGCCGCCTGCGGGAGGACGCACGTCACCCGAGCCGGGGCGCACGGTGGTGGGGGTGGGTCGCGTGGTGTAGGTGCTGCGCATCGTCGCCGACGGCGTGTGAGGTGTTGCGGTCTGGACGCTGCGTGTCGAGGTCGACGGGGTGCGCACCGCAGAGGAACGCATGGCCGGAGCCTCGGAGCCACGGCTGGGCGTGCTGTAGCTACGCGACGGCATGCGCGTCTCGGGCGTAGCAAAGCTGCGCGAAGGAGCGCTATAGCTGCGGCTGGGACTACTGTAGCTACGACTGGAGCTGGGTGAGCTGAAACTGCGGCTGGAGCTGGGCGAGCTGAAGCTACGGCTGGAGCTGGAGGCGCCACGGCTCATACTGCTGCTGCGCGGAGCGCTGCTGGCCGAGCGGCCACCGCCGCCACCGCGGCGCTGTGCCCACGACGGCGTGGCGATGAGCAGGGCTCCCGCCATCATCACGACAATCCATCTGTTCGTTTTCATAACTATTGGTTTTTGAAGGTTAGTATCTGTTTATTTGTCTGGCAGGGGTTTCCCGCCTTCGGTGTTCTTTTTCTTCTCGGTTTATTTTCTTCTTGCCGCTGCGCGGCAGAAATCTGGTAAATCTTGTAAAAAATGCGCTTCGCGTGTATTGCCCTAACTACTTAACTACTTGACTACTTAACTACTGGTTTTCTCATCGGGCGTACACGGGGGTACGCCCCTACATATTTCATTTCAATAACCTATAACCCATAACCAATAACCCTTTCAAATCATTTGCCTTAACTACTTGACTACTTAACTACTGGTTTTCTCATCGGGCGTACACGGGGGATACGCCCCTACGATTTGTCCTTTTCTTTACCCCCTTAGTATTCCTTATCTGCTTTTTATTGCAATCTGCTTCTTGGCGGTGCGGATGCGGTCGGCGGACTGGTGGATGCGCTCGGCACTCACACGGCCTTCGCGCACCAGCTGCAGGATGATGTCAACGGTCTGCGGCACGATGTCGGCATTGTAGGTGGTGCCGTTGTTGCCCAGGCAGAGCATGTCGACGCCGGCCTCCAACGCCAGCGCCACCGCCTCGTCGTAGCCGTACTGGTTGACGATGGCACCCATGGCCATGTCGTCGGTGATGACCACACCGTCGAAGCCCAACTCACCGCGCAGCATGTCGACACAGTGACGCGACAGCGAGGCGGGATAGTTGACGTCGAGATTGCGGTTGACGATATGCGCCATCATCACCATAGGCACCTTCCCCGTGGCTATCAGCGTGCGGTAGGGTGCCAGCTCGCGCTCCTGCCAGCTGTCAGTGACGTCGACGAGTCCCGCATGGGTGTCGCCCGACGCGCTGCCGTGTCCCGGGAAGTGTTTCAGACAACCTGCCACGCCCTGCTGCGACTGGCCGTCGAGCCAGGCGGCACAGCAGTCGGCGACCTGCGACGCGTCGGCAGAGAAGCTGCGACCCAGGCGACCGATGACCGGGCAGTCGGGGTTGACGTCGACATCGGCACAGGGGGCGAAGTTGAGGTTGATGCCCAGGTCGCGGAGCATGGCGGCGGTACGGATGGCATGGTAGCGCACCGTGTCGATGCCGCCCTCGGCCATCTGCTTGGGCGACGGCGTGGCGACGGCGAAGCCGTCGCTCACCCTGAGACGCGCCACACGTCCGCCCTCCTGGTCGACGCTGATCCATAGCGGCTCCTTCGACCATTTCTGCAGCTGGCTGGTGAGGCGGCGCAGCTGTTTGGGCGAGGCGACGTTGCGGTGGTGCTTGCCCGTGGGGGCATCGTATTCAAAGAGGATGACACCGCCGATGTGATAGTAGCGTATGTCGCGGGCGATGGTCGACGACGCGTCGACCGTGGTGCCGCGGAAACCTACCAGCAGCATCTGACCGATGTCGGCACGCAGGGTGTCGTCGGCAGTGGCGGTATGGCGCTGCGCGCAGGCTGTGGTGACGAGCAGCAGCACCAGTATCGGGAGACAGATATATCGGATGGTTCGCATTGCTGTGTTGTTTTTTTCCGGTGCGGGGATGGAGGCTCCCGCCTTCGGCGTTCTTTTTCTTCTCGGTTTTGGTCTCCTTGCCTCTACGCGGCAGAAAGCTTGTAAATCTTGTAAAAATTGCGCTTCGCGTGTATTGCCTTAACTACTTAACTACTTTTTAATGACGGGCGTACACGGGAGTACGCCCCTACATATTTCATTTCAATAACCAATAACCCATAACCAATAACCATTCTCATTCAATTCCTCCCAAAGGGTATTCTGTTGACGATGGAGCGGCCCAGGGTCACTTCGTCGGCGTATTCGAGGTTGTCGCCTACGGCGACGCCACGTGCCAGCGTGGTGAGCTTCACAGGCAGACCTTCGAGTTGCTTGTTGATGTAGTAACTCGTCGTGTCGCCTTCCATCGTGGTGGGCAACGCCAGGATGACCTCCTCGATGGGGTCGGGGATGCCTTCGCGCACCCGCTGCAGCAGCGAGGCGATGTGCAGGTCGCCGACGCCGATGCCGTCGACAGGCGAGATAACGCCACCCAACACATGATAGAGTCCACGGTACTGCTGCGTGTTCTCGATGGCCATCACCTCTTGGATGTTCTCCACCACACAGACAATGCCACGCTGCCGCTTGGGACTGCTGCAGATGGGACACACCTCCGTGTCGCTGATGCTGTGGCAGTAGCGACATTCGTGCAGCTGTGTCTTGAGGTGCAGCACCGCCTCGGCAAAGTCGCGCACCTCTACCTCGCTGCAACGTTGCAGATGCAACGCGTAGCGCAGCGCCGAGCGCGAGCCCACACCGGGCAGCCGCTTCAGCTGGCGCACCGCCTCGTCGAGAACAACCGATGGCAACGAATTCTGATTCATAACAGCACCTGCGGCACAGCGCCGCACACAATATGCAAAAATACGGAAAAAAGTTGACAACCCATCCTTCCGAAGAAAAGCAGCCTCCACATTTTTTCGTATTTTTGCAGTATGAAACAGATTACCGACTTCACCATCGTCGAACGCAAAGCGTTGGGCGAGGCCTATTTTACACTGACCCTGCAGCATCCACAGACGCTGCCCCCCATCGAGGCGGGACAGTTTGTCGAGGTGGAGGTGCGCGACTGCAACGACGTGCTGCTGCGCCGTCCCATCTCCATCCACGACGTGGACACCGAACACAACACCCTCACCCTGCTCATCCAGATTGTGGGCAAGGGCACCCGCAAGCTGGCCACCTTGCAGGTGGGCGACACGTTGAACCTGGTCTACCCGCTGGGGCACGGTTTCTCCCTAAAGGGCGAACGTCCGCTGCTGGTGGGCGGCGGCGCCGGCATCGCACCTCTGCTCCACCTGGCCAAGTGCTACAACGAGCGCGGCATCCGTCCCACCATCCTGCTGGGCGGCCGCACTGAGCGCCTGATCCCCGCACGCGACGCTTTCACACCCTACGGCACCCTGCTGCTGACCACCGACGACGGATCGCTGGGCGAGAAAGGCATGGTGACACAGCACAGCCGCTTCAACGACAACTACGACCACATCTGTTGCTGCGGCCCCACGCCCATGATGCGGGCGGTGGGACGTCACGCGCTGCAGCACGACATACCCTGCGAGCTGTCGCTCGAGAACATGATGGCCTGCGGCATCGGCGCCTGCCTCTGCTGTGTGGTGAAGAGCGACGGCGGCCACCTCTGCGTCTGCAAAGAGGGCCCCGTGTTCGAAGCCACGAAGCTGACGAACTGGATTGATTCGTAGGGGCGTACTCCCGTGTACGCCCGAAAACAAACAGTAGTTAAGTAGTCAAGTAGTTAAGTAGTTAAGGCAAATGATTGGTTATGGGGTTTGGGATAGGTTATGGGTTATGGGTTATTGGTTATTGAATTTCGTAGGGGCGTACTCCCGTGTACGCCCGTCAGTAAAAACCACCATTCAAAAATAATTTACAAGATTTCTGCCGCGGAGCGGCAAGGAGTATAAGCAAGGAGAAGTAAGAAAATAGAACCAAGATATTATGATTAATCTCTCAACGGATATACACAAGCTTCATCTGAAGAACCCGGTGATGACGGCCAGCGGCACCTTTGGCTATGGCGAAGAGTTTGCCGATTTCTTCGACGTGGCCCGGCTGGGCGGCATCATGGTGAAAGGTACCACAGGCGAGCGCCGTCAGGGCAACGACTATCCTCGCATGGCGGAGACACCGGCCGGCATGCTCAACGCGGTGGGCCTGCAGAATGTGGGCGTGGCCAACTTCTGCAAGGAGGTCTATCCCCGCATCCAGCACCTTGACACGAACATCATCGTCAACGTAAGCGGCAGCAGTATCGAGGAATACTGCTCCGTGGCCGAGCAGGTCAACGAGCTGGAGCGCATCCCCGCCATCGAGCTGAACATCAGCTGTCCCAACGTGAAGAAGGGCGGCATGGGCTTCGGCACCAAGCCCGACATGGCGGCGCAAGTGGTGGAGGCCGTGCGCAAAGTCTACGGCAAGACCCTCATCGTGAAGCTCACCCCCAATGTCACCGACATCACCGAGATAGCGCGTGCGGTGGAGGCCGCTGGCGCCGACAGCGTGTCGCTCATCAACACCTTGCTGGGCATGGCCATCGACGTGGAGCGGCAGCGCCCCTGTCTGAGCACCGTCACCGGCGGCCTGAGCGGTCCCTGCGTCAAGCCCGTCGCGGTGCGCTGCGTGTGGCAGGTGGCCCACGCGGTGAAGATCCCCGTCATCGGACTGGGTGGCATCAGCACCGCAGCCGACGCGCTGGAGTTCCTGATGGCTGGCGCCAAAGCCGTGGAGGTGGGTACCGCCAACTTCATCGACCCCGCGGTGACCATGAAGATTGTCGACGGACTGGAGGACTACTGCCAGCGTCATGGCATCCAGGATATCAATGAGATTATTGGTATTATCTGAAACACTGAGCGTTGAAAATCATTGTCGATAGCGGAAGCAGCAAGGCGCGCTGGGCGCTGGAAGGGGACCCGTGGCGCTATGTCACCACACAGGGCCTCAATCCACGGCTAGCCAGCGACGCGGTATTCCATACGGTCATTGGTACCGTGTGTGAGACCCTCGGCGACCCGTCGGGTTGTCGGAGCGTCACCTTCTACGGCGCCGGCTGCGGCACCGCGGAGATGCAAGAGCGTGTCCGACAACTGCTGCTGTCCCATTTCCCCGAAGCCGCTGTGACGGTGGAGAGCGACATGCTG
Source organism: Bacteroidales bacterium (assembly GCA_017449975.1). Taxonomy (GTDB): domain Bacteria; phylum Bacteroidota; class Bacteroidia; order Bacteroidales; family P3; genus Colimorpha. The sequence goes on along the minus strand of JAFSYK010000049.1, from coordinate 3,249 downwards.
GGGGGCTGCCGCGCCCTCTGTGGCGACCAGCCGGGGACCGTGGCTATCCTGGGCACTGGCAGCAACGCCTGTCGGTACGACGGAGTCCGCATCGTACACCAGGGCGTGTCGCTCGGCTACCTGCTGGGCGACGAGGGGTCGGGCAACCACATCGGTCGGCGACTGATGAAGGACTACCTGGTGGGACGCATGCCCGCCGAGCTGTCGCAACAGCTGGCCGAGCAATACCTCGAGACACGTGAAGCCATGGTAAGCAGACTCTATAGCGACCCCTTCCCCAACCGCTATATGGCCACGTTTGCCCCTTTTGCGGCGGCACACAGAGACCATCCCTACATACAGGAACTGCTCCACAGCGTATTCTCCTCCTTCTGGAACGACGTGGTACGGCCTGTGGCCGATGGCGGCGCCGTTCATTTTGCAGGCGGCGTGGCTGCCACCTTCGCTGCGGAGATCAAACAGGTGACGCCGACAGGCTACACCGTGGGGAAAGTGGTGCAAGAACCGCTTGAAGGACTGATAAAAATGAATAGCAGACAATAAAAACACCGTTATAACGTTATTACATAATCACATCTTTGTGACAAAATCAAACGAAAACTAAACAAAATAATCAAAACATTATGGATCTGAATAACATCCTCGTTATCGCCGGCAAACCGGACCTCAGCGAACTCGTTTCCCGCACCAAGAGCGGTGCCATCGTGATGAACCTCATCAGCAAACAGAAATATCCCGTGTTCCACAACGACCGCATCAGCTCGCTGGGCGAGATTCGTATCTTCACCGAAAACAACGAGGTGCCCCTGGTCGACGTGATGGCGGACTTGAAGAAGCACTACAACGGTGCCGTCACCCCCTATGACCCCAAGAAAGAGGATAGCGCCAAGATGTTCGGCGAACTGGAGCAGGTGCTGCCCGACTACGACCGCGACCGTGTCCACGCCTCCGACGTGAAGAAACTGTTCAGCTGGTACAACGTGCTCATCAACGCTGGCAAACTCAACGACGACGAGCCCACCTCTGAAGCTGCCGAGACGCCCGAGGCCGTGGTGGAGACCAAAGCCAACGACAAGCCCGCACGTGCCCAGAAAGCCGCCGCCCCCAAGGCTACCGCCAAACCCAAGGCTGCTCCCAAGCGCACCACCACCGCCAAGAAAGCCATTTGATTTAGTGATTAGTGAATAGTGATTGGTGATTAGACAATACATAAAAAAACGGCTATGAAACGCATTTTTTTAATTCCTCTTGTTGGTGCCTTGATTTTGGCCACCGCCTGCAAGAAAGACGACGAACCGGAGCACAACACCCCGCCGACGCCGCAGCCCTATGTGTCGCCCGAAATCGACACCAACTATGTCTTAGGCCAGTACCAGCCCACACGCCGGCTGGCGACCCTGACCGAAGAGGAGGAGGCGCAGAACTTCACCTGGGGTGTCGGCGAGAGCCCACTGCTGCTGTATGTGGGTGCCGACAACCAAGTCAGCAGTATTGAGTACGACAACCAGAAACGCCAGTCGCTGGTCAACATACCGGCCTCGTTGATGGGTGGCGCACAGGTGATGCGTTTCAACTACAACAACGACCAGCTGTCGACCCTGCAGCTCACCGAGACGGGTGGCACGACCATATTCGGAGCCTCCGCCACCTGCGACGGAAATCGCATCACCTCGCTGACTTACAACAACGTCGACGAGTCCGTCATCATGGGCTACCTCAACAATTTCCTCTCCTCGCAACGCAAGGACTTGGTAGAGAACATCAGCGTCACCAACCTGCAGACCACCTATACCTGGACCGGCAGCGATGTCAGCAGCGACCACATCACCGCACAGGGAAGCACCGACCTGGCTGTGGGCGAGCTGGTGCGCTTCCTCAACCTCGACACGTCGTTCTACCGCATGATTATCGAGAACTCCGGCCTCGGGGAACAGATTCCGGGTATCTCACCGCAGCTGCTGGCCGACTTTGTGGACATGCTGGCCGACAGCACCTGCCACATCGTCGTCGACGTGGACCTAACAAACAGCTACACCTACGACGGGCACCCCAACCCGCTCTACGGTTTCTGGGGCTGGGGATTCCTGGGCAACACCCGTGTGCTGTCGAGTCACAATATCCTCTCCTCCCAGCGCGAAGGACTGGCCAGCGTCAACCTCAGCGTCAACCTGCCCACCACCGTGCCCGACCGCTACGACTGGACCACACGCATGATGCTCACCCTCGCCCTCGCCTACCTCAACGGACAGTACCCCGACGGGTTCCACTACACCTATCCCATCGACCTGGACAAGACGGAGAGCAACACCTACAGCTACGACAACCAGGGCTGGCCCACCAGCCTGCTCGACAGCGACAACCACCTGACCACATTCACGTATGAATTGTGAAGTTGTGAAATTGTGAAGTTGTGACATCAAACGTTAAACCTTAAACGTTAAACGTAAAACATCTTACATCATACATCTAACATCATACATCTACCATGACCTATACTGAACAAGACAAGCAATACAAACGCTATACCATCACCTCGGCGCTGCCCTACGCCAACGGTCCCGTGCACATCGGTCACCTGGCCGGCGTATATGTCCCTGCCGACATCTATGCGCGTTATTTGCGTGCCCAGGGCGAGCAGGTGCTCTTTATCGGTGGCAGCGACGAACACGGCGTGCCCATCACCATCAAGGCACGCAAAGAGGGCTGCACCCCGCAGGACATCGTAGACCGCTACCACAAAATCATCAAAGACTCCTTCGCTGAACTGGGTATCTCGTTCGACATCTACAGCCGCACCTCGTGCAAAGAGCACCACGAGACGGCCGCCGCCTACTTCAAGAAGCTCTACGACGAGGGCAAATTTGTGGAGAAAGTGTCGATGCAGTACTACGACGAGGAGGCGGGCTGCTTCCTGGCCGACCGCTACATCACCGGCACCTGTCCCCACTGCGGCAACGAGCACGCCTACGGCGACCAGTGCGAAGCCTGCGGCACCTCGCTCAACGCCACCGACCTCATCAACCCCAAATCGACGCTCAGCGGTGCCCAGCCTGTGATGCGCGAGACCAAGCACTGGTTTCTGCCCCTCGACCAAGATGAGCCGTGGCTGCGCCAGTGGATTCTCGAGAGTCACAAGAGCGACTGGAAGGTCAACGTCTACGGCCAGTGCAAGTCGTGGATCGACGCCGGCCTGCAGCCCCGCGCCGTCACGCGCGACCTCGACTGGGGCGTCAAAGTGCCCATCGAAGG
>JAFSYK010000048.1 GCA_017449975.1 Bacteroidales bacterium | reverse complement strand
TGAGTTTTATTATGGACATGGGCGAGCAGATTTTTTGCCTTTCCGATGGAACAATGGGGTTCCATTGTGACTGAGGAAAGGTGAAAAAGATGCCGTTCATGTACTTTAAGAAAAACATTGAATTAAATTTAAACAGCTTCTTATGAACGTCGCCAACTCAGCAACCTATGTCCGATAAATAAATGGCAAAGATACGAAAAAAATATCTTTCAACGATATAGGACATCCCCGCCAACAACAAAAAGGGTTGCGTTGATAAGTTCATTCGATCAAAAATGAAAAAAATTTCGAATCTTTGCAAATAGAAATGAAACTGTCCTATATCGCCTTCGCTCCGCTACAGGGGTACACGGATTGCGTGTACCGGAGAGCTCATTGGCAGTGTGCCGGCGGGGTGGATGAATACTATACGCCCTTTGTAAGACTGGAAGGCGGAACGCCGCGGGAGAAGGATTTGCGGGACATCGACCCCGAGCGCAACGCGGGGTTGCCGACGGTGCCACAGGTGATTGCCCGCGACGCGGAGGAATTCGCCCGATTGTGCGATGCGGTGCAGGCGCTCGGTTGGCGGCGCATCGACCTCAACATGGGCTGTCCGTTTCCCATGCAGGTGAAGGCGGGCCGAGGCTGCGGACTGATGCAGCACCCCGACCGCGTGGAACAAATCGCACAAGAGATGCTGCGCCGCCCGGAAGTGTCGTTCTCCGTCAAGATGCGGCTGGGACAAGAGTACACGCAAGAAGGGCTTGCACTGCTGTCCATCATCAATACGATGCCACTGGTACATGTCACATTGCATCCCCGCCTGGGACGGCAACAGTACAAAGGATTGGTCGACAGGGATGCCTTTCTGCAATTCTTCCATGGTTGCCGACATCCGATGATTTACAACGGGGATATTACCGAGAGTGACGGCTACGGTCGGCACCCCTATGTAGTCAATGGAGAATTGGTGGTTGAGGGTTTACTTGACGAAGCTAATTCTTCTAAACTGAAGGGAGTGATGATTGGGCGCGGGCTGCTGGCCCGACCGTGGATGCTGACGGACAAGCAGCCGACAGCGGTGCTGACGGCGATGCATGCAGAAATGTACCGCCACGCCACACAGAACCTCTGCGGCGACAGCCAAATCCTCGCCCGGCTGCACGCCTTCTGGGAATACATGGACAGCCACTTCGACAAAAAGAGCTACAAGGGTATCATGAAAAGCACCACCCTCTCTCGCTACAACGAGGCGGTGCGAGCGGCGCTCACCGCATCGACAGAGCAACGTCTTGTATCATCCACAACGAAATAGTTGCAGATAGATGCAGGGATGATGCAATGGGTTTCGTATCTTTGCAAACTTAAACTGCTTCCCCGACTATGACGACGACAATCATCAATATCGGTGACGAACTGCTTATCGGGCAGGTTGTCAACACCAATGCCTCGACCATGAGCCGCCTGCTGACCGAGGCCGGCATCGCGGTGCGCCGCACCGTGGTGGTGGGCGATGTATACCACGACATCTGGACTGCCGTAGACGAGGCGCTGCGCGAGAGCGACGCCGTGCTGGTCACCGGCGGACTCGGTCCCACGAAAGACGACATCACCAAAAAGTTGCTGTGCGACTATTTCGGCAGCGAGTTGGTGGAGAATACGACGGCACTGGACAACGTGAAACGCATCTTTGCCGCCCGCGGCTACGAGCTGACACCCGTGAACCGTGCCCAGGCATTGGTGCCCCGCTGCTGCGAGGTGCTCAACAACGACCTTGGAACGGCGCCCTGCATGTGGTTTGCGCGCGACGGCCATGTATTGGTATCCATGCCCGGCGTGCCGTTCGAGATGGAATGGCTCATGCGCAACCGCGTCGTCCCCAAACTACAAGAGACCTTCCAAACGGAGACCATCATACTGAAAAACATCTTGGTGCAGGGCATCGGCGAATCGTTCCTGAGCGACCTTATCGAGCCCTGGGAGACCGCGCTGCCCGACAATGTCAAACTGGCCTACCTGCCGGTGGCCGGCATGGTGAAACTGCGTCTGACCTGTCGGACCAACCCAAGCTGTCCGACCGACCTGACAAGCCTGACAGAAGGACTGTACACCCTTGCTGGACAATATATTGTGGGCGAGGACTGCGAGACGCTGCCCGAACTGCTGCACAAGACACTGATTGAGCGTGGCGTCACCCTTGCCACCGCCGAGAGCTGCACCGGAGGCACGCTGGCCTCACGGCTGACGGCGCTGGCTGGCGCTTCCGCTTACTTCCGTGGCGGCGTGGTGGCCTATAGCAACGAAGTGAAGGAGTGCGCCCTCGGCGTGAAACACGCCACCCTCGAGGCACACGGTGCCGTGAGCGAAGAAACAGTGCGCGAGATGGCCGAAGGCGTGCGCCAGCGGCTGAGAGCAGACTATGGCGTCGCCACCACCGGCGTTGCTGGCCCCGGCGGCGGCAGCCCCGCAAAACCCGTTGGCACAGTGTGGATGGCCATCGCATCGGCAGATGGCACCGAGGCCAAGCTGCTGCACTACGGCGACCGCCGCCAGCAGACCATCGACCGCACCTGCAACCAAGTATACAGCGACTTGGTGAGGAAAGTGAAAAGTAAAAAGTAAAAACTAAAATACTCGGATTACTCTGAATACTCTGATTACTCAGAATACTCTGAAAACCAACTCTCAATTCTCAACTCTCAATTCTCAACTCCCATTATGCCCAGAGGACTTATCACCATATTATTGCTCGTTTGTTCCAATGTGTTTATGACGTTTGCCTGGTATGGCAACCTAAAACTGCAGGAGATGAAAATCTCTACAGATTGGCCACTGATAGTCATCATATTGGCCTCGTGGGGACTGGCGCTACTGGAATACTGCGCCATGATTCCCGCCAATCGCATCGGATCACAGATAACAGGCGGCCCATTCACTCTCATGCAGCTGAAAATCATTCAGGAAGCGCTCTCCCTGATGGTCTTCACAATCATTGTCAGCCTGGTGTTTAAAAACGAGCCCATCCGCTGGAACCACTTTGTTTCGTTTGGGTTCATCATTTTGGCGGTGGTATTTGCTTTTTTAGGGAAAAAGTAAGGGTTGAGGGTTTGAGGGTTTGAGAGTTTAAGGGTTTGAGGGTTGGAAAGGTTATAGAACCTTTAAATCCTTTCAAGCGAAGCGAACCCTTTAAAACCTTAAAACCTACAGCGGAAGATAGACCACTTTCTTGGTCTCGAAGAACGGCTCTTCGTAGAAGTCTACAATGTCGTAGACCTTGGCCTTTTTGCCAAAAGGTTTCAGCTCAGTTTCCAGGTCGCCGCCTTTAAGGCAGATTAGGCCATTGTGCAGCGTATGGTATTGCGACGGGGAGACCAATTTCCGCACCCATCCCACCAATTCCGGCATGGCCGTCACCGCACGCGACACGATGAAATCGAACTCGCCCTGCAACTGCTCGGCGCGACACTGCATGGCCTTCACATTGCCAAGTGCCAGCGCCTCTTTCACCGCCTCGACAACTTTTATCTTTTTGCCGATAGAGTCGACCAAAAGGAAATGTGTCTCGGGAAACAGAATGGACAACGGTATGCCCGGGAAACCGCCACCGGTGCCCACATCGAGCACTTCGGCCATGGGTTTGAACGACACCAGTCGGGCTATGGCCAGCGAGTGCAGCACATGGTGCTCGTAGAAGGCATCCATGTCCTTGCGTGAGATGACGTTGATTTTGGCGTTCCAGTCCTCATAAAGCGGACGCAACGCGGCAAACTGCTCGCGTTGCTGTTCCGTAAGGTCGGGAAAATATTTCAGGATAAGGTCCAAGTGTTCTTCTATTGTGAAGGTGTGAAAGTATGAAAGTGTGAAGGTGTGAAGGAGTAAAGGTGTGAACTTAACATCTTAACATCTTAACATCTTCTCATCTTCACATCTTACCTCTTACATCCTACAGGTATGATATAAGATGCTTACTCTTGGAACTGGCTTTGAGGCGCTTGATGCCCTTCTCCTTGATTTGACGCACACGCTCGCGGGTGAGGTTGTATTTCTGCGCAATCTCGTCGAGACTGAGAGCGTGCGACATACCGATGCCGAAGAACATCTTGATGATGCCGCGTTCCACATCGGTGAGCGTCGACAGCGAACGTTCGATCTCCATCGACAGCGACTCACGCATCAGCGAATCGTCGGTATCGGGGGTATCCTCGTTGACCATCACGTCGACATAGTTGACATCCTCGTCGGCACCCAGCGGCGCATCGATGGAGATATGGCGGCCCGAGATGCCCAAGATGCTCTTGATTTTATCCTCGGGGATATCCAGCATATCGGCCAGCTCCTCCTCTGACGGCGGACGCTCCAGCTCCTGTTCGAGACGGTTGATTTCCTTCTTCAGCTTGTTGAGCGCACCCAACTGGTTGGACGGCAGTCGCACAATACGCGAGTTCTCGGCGATAGCCTGCAGGATAGACTGACGAATCCACCACACCGCATAGGAGATAAACTTGAAGCCGCGCGTTTCATCGAAACGTTTGGCGGCTTTGATAAGACCCACATTGCCCTCGTTGATAAGGTCGGAGAGACTCAAACCTTGGTTCTGATACTGCTTGGCCACGGAGACCACGAAACGCAGGTTGGCTTTGGTCAATCTCTCCAGTGCCGCCTGATCGCCAGCCTTGATACGCTGTGCCAGTTCCACCTCCTCGTCGGGGGTAAGCAGCTCGACGCTGCAGATATCCTGCAAATACTTGTCCAGCGTGCGGTCTTCACGGTTGGTAATCGAATGGGTAATTTTCAGTTGTCTCATGCGATGATATTGCTTGAATGCGTGATTGCTTGAAAGTATGATTGCAAAAAAGCAACCTATACATTTTATTATGTGAATAGATTAACGCCAAATTGTGTAAAATGTTACATGAATTGGCAAAAAAAACGTAATTTTGCATTCAATTATTATAGGGACGTACCCCGTGTACGCCCAATTTTAAATTTTTCCTCATGTTTGAGAATCTCAGCAACAAGATAGAAAAAGCCCTCCACACGCTGCGCGGTAAAGGTTCCATCACCGACATCAACGTGGCGGAGACCGTGAAAGAGGTGCGCAAAGCGCTGCTGGACGCCGACGTCAGCTATCCGATAGCCAAAGCCTTCACCGACAAGGTGAAGAACGAGGCGATTGGCCGCAACGTGATCCACAGCATCGAGCCGGGACAGTTGATGGTGAAGATTGTGCACGAAGAGTTGACCACTCTCATGGGTGGCGCCTCGGTGGACATCAACATCAAGGGAGCGCCTGCCATCATCCTTATCGCGGGTTTGCAAGGTTCCGGTAAGACCACCTTCAGTGCCAAGCTGGCCCATCACCTGAAGAACAAGCGTGGCAAACGCGTCATGCTGGCCGCTTGCGACGTATACCGTCCGGCTGCTATCAGCCAGTTGCAGACGCTGGGTGAGCAAATCAATGTACCCGTCTTTGCCGAGATAGGCAACCAGAACCCCGTCGACATCGCCAACAAAGCGGTGCACGAATGCAAGAGCAAGGGCTACGATGTGCTGATTGTCGATACCGCCGGCCGTCTGGCCGTCGACGAAGAGATGATGAGCGAGATTGCCCGACTGAAGACTGAACTGAATCCGCAGGAGACCCTCTTCGTGGTGGACTCGATGACCGGTCAGGATGCTGTCAATACCGCCAAGGCTTTCAACGAGCGCATCGATTATGACGGCGTGGTGCTGACCAAGCTGGACGGCGACACCCGCGGCGGTGCCGCCCTGACCATCCGCTACACGGTGGACAAACCCATCAAGTTTGTGGGTGTCGGCGAGAAGATGGACGCGCTGGACGTGTTCCACCCCGACCGTATGGCTAGCCGCATTCTGGGTATGGGCGACGTGGTGTCGCTGGTCGAACGCGCCCAGGAGCAGTACGACGAGGAAGAGGCACGCCGACTCCAAAAGAAAATCATCCACAACGAATACAACTTTGACGACTTCCTGGGTCAGATTGCCCAAATCAAGAAGATGGGCAGCATGAAAGACCTGATGGGGATGATTCCCGGCATGGGCAAGTTGACCAAGAACCTGGAGATTAGCGACGACGCCTTTGTGCCCATCGAGGCGATGATTGGCTCCATGACGCCCTACGAGCGCCAGCACCCCAGTTGCCTGAACGGCAGCCGCAAGCAGCGCATCGCCAACGGCAGCGGTCGCAGCATCCAAGAGCTGAACCGCTTCCTCAAACAGTTTGACGACACCCGCAAAATGATGAAGATGGTGTCCACCAAAGGCGCCAAACTGCCGAAGATGCCAATAAAGAAAAGATAGGACAGATTGAAGGATAGGTCCTATAGGTCAAATAAGTCCTATAGGTCCAATAAGTTCAATAACCAATAACCGATAACCGAAAACCCATACTTCCCCATGTTCCAACTATTAGACGGAAAAAATACAGCCATAGAAATCAAGAATCAGATTGCCAATGAGGTGCGCGGATACACCCAGCGAGGCCTGCGGGCGCCGCATCTGGCAGCCATCCTGGTGGGCGACGACGGTGCCAGCCAGACCTATGTGGCCAACAAGGAAAAATCGAGTCACGAGGTGGGTTTCACCTCATCGGTATACCGCTATTCCGCCGGCATCAGCGAGCAGCAGTTGTTGGAAACCATTGACTTTCTGAACAAAGACGACGAGGTCGACGGATTCATCGTGCAACTGCCGCTGCCCAAGGGCATCAACGAGCAACACGTCATCAATGCCATCAGTCCGGCGAAAGACGTGGACGGCTTTACCCCCATCAACCTGGGCAACATGGTGTTGGGCGAAGAGTGCTTTGTGCCAGCCACACCCAAAGGCATCTGCACACTGCTGACACAATACAATATCGAGACCTGCGGACAGCACTGCGTGGTGGTGGGTCGCAGCAACATTGTGGGTACGCCTGTTGCCAACCTGCTGTCGCGCAAAGGCACGGACTGCACCGTGACCATGTGCCACAGCCGCACGAAGAACCTGGCCGAATTGACGCGCCAGGCCGACATACTGGTTGTAGCCATCGGCAAGCCCGAGTTTATCACCGCCGACATGGTGAAAGAGGGTGCCGTGGTGATCGACGTGGGCATCCACCGCATCGAGGACGCCAGCCGCAAGAGCGGCTACCGCCTGTTGGGTGACGTGAAACACAGCGAGGTGGACGAGAGATGCAGCTGGGTGACGCCCGTGCCGGGCGGTGTAGGTCCGTTGACCATCGTATCGCTGCTGCAAAACACGCTGCAATCCTACAAGCGCACCATGGGGCTGTGATTGCACATTGACAATTGCGAAGAGGAAACTACGAATTGAGAAAACACAACGTCTTCCCTATTATCACATTCCTGTTCTTCGCTGGATTTATCACAGCCAGTGGAAACGGTCAGAATGTGCCGAAAGATGACGTTACCACAATGCCCGACACAGTCGAAGCGCCCCTGCGCTTTGTGGTGGAAGGGAAAGCCTTTTTTATCGACAACGAACATTCCGGCTCGAGCCGTGTCAACGGCTACACGCTGCCCGGGTTCTATCTGCGCCCGCATGTAGCGTGGCGTTTCGCACCGCGTGCCGAGTTGGAGGCAGGCGTACACTGGCTGCACTTCTGGGGCAACCACTCGCCACACGACGCCAACGAACAAGGGCTGATCAATACCGACTTCGACAGTCTGAAGCCGCCCATGGTGGTGCCGTGGATACGGCTGCGCATCGCCCCCACCCCCACGCTGAGCCTGGTGCTGGGCAGTCTGGTCAACAACAACGGACACCATCTTCCCCTACCCCTCTACAATCCTGAACGCGCTTTTGCCACCAACCCCGAGACGGGCTTGCAGTTGCTGTGGCAGACGGCATGGATGAACCTGGACACCTGGGTCGACTGGCAGCAGTTCTCCTGGAACGAGAGCTCGCACCGCGAGGTGTTCATCGCCGGACTGAGTTCCGAGCCCAGTGTCGGCCTCGGCAAGATGCGGATGCACCTGCCGCTGCATGTGGTGGTACAACACCTGGGTGGAGAGAACCGCGCCGACACCTCACACATCGTGGAGACCCACTGCAACGCTGCCGTGGGACTGGGAGCCAGCCGCCAATTGGGCGAATGGACGCTGCGCGCCGACTGCATGGGCATGCTCTATTCGCGCACCGGCGCGCCCGAGGGCGAAGCCCTCTACATCCCCAACTGGGAGGACTGGTGGTATCTGACCAGTCCGCGGCGCAATTTCAAACACGGCTGGGGACTCTATCCCCGACTGACGGCACAGTGGCGCGACCTGCACCTGGAAGCCTCCTACTGGACCAGCGAGAAGTTTGTGCCCCTGATGGGCTGCTATCACTACTCCAACGTGTCGGTCAACACCTCGGACATGACGCACGACCGCATCCAGGTGGCGGCGCTGCGTGGCAGCTGGAAGTGGGACGCCGCGCCATACTGCTCACTGCGTCTCTATGCCGCCTGGTTTCACTACTTCCCCTATACCGCCGACCGCACCGGTTACGCCAAAGTCCACGGCAAAGCCGCCAATATGTTCTCGTTCGGCATGCTGGTGGCCTTCCAGCCCAGCCTGAAACTGAAATAGGTTACTTCGTCAAAGATTGATTCGACCGTTTGCGATACGTCCGCCGGCCAATCATTGCGCCAACAACAAGGATGGCAGCAAGAAATAGCATTAGCACTACAAAAACGGCGACATAGGCTATAACAACCATTCCAGCTTCATTTCCAATGCCTTCCACATCAAAAATCAAGGCAATCATGACGTAGACAATGATAATCATGAGAAAGCTCGTAAAGAAGCAGGTCAAAGTGCGCCACAGCGTTCCCCAAAACCGGTAGCCGAAAAGTTGCCGGTAACAGACATAATAGTATACAACGGCGAGAAACGACAGCCATCCGGAAGCGAATTTGTTGACAAAAAGAATCAGCAGCAACAACGTGCTCATAAATAGCTGTATTGTAATGCCCTCAGGTAGAGTATGCCGATGGTGGAACGGTGAAAAACGGAACAGTGCCCATGTGGGCAAAACCATACTCATCGTCAAGGACAACATGCTCCAGGCTGGGTGGTCCCTCAGCCAGTCGAGAAACGCATCGAGAACAGTGTTTTGCTCTTGTGTCTGTTCAACGACCACTTCCTGATTCATACCGCTCAGTTGCATGACAATCGCATAAAAAAGAGCCATAATAAACAACATCTTGACTGGTGGGAAACTTACCTGCCTGCGTCCGTTGATGTACTCGCCAACCATATAGCCAGGACGCCATATCAGTTGCCACAAGGAATAAAGCATCGAGCGGGAATCCAACCCCCAGACCATCATCACGATACGATGCAATGACAGCCAATCGACGCGGCCCTCCTTGGCACTTTGTCCGCAAACAGGACAATAGTTGCCGATGTAGGTGTGTTCGCAGTTGGCGCAACAATGCTCGCCCATACTTTCGTGCGGCCACTGGCGCGGATCACGCTGCCAGGAACGAAATCGCTGGTACCACGCTGTGATATTCATAACGGGTGCAAAGATACGACAATTCCCCTAAATTAATTTTTCAATTTATTTCATATCTTTGCAGAACAAATGAAAGACCAGCCTGAAACAGAGTTCCATCCGCTACAGCCATTCCTGCCCCCAGGGGCAAGGTTGCTGATGCTGGGCAGTTTTCCGCCGCCGCGGAAACGCTGGTGCATGGATTTCTTCTACCCCAACCGCACCAATATGATGTGGGAGATTTTCGGGCTGGTGTTTTTTTGCGACACCCATGAGCTGATTGACATGCAGACCAACACGTTTAAGCAATCACGCATTCAAACATTGCTCGAAGAGCGTGGCATCGCCATCTTCGATACCGCCTGTGCCGTCCGTCGATTGAGCGGCAACGCTTCGGACAAAGATCTGGAGATTGTCGAGAAGACAGACATTCCGGCGTTGCTGGCACAAATACCACAATGCCACGACATGGTCTGCACGGGACAAAAGAGTTTTTCCGTCCTCACCGAGGACTACGGCGTACCCGTGCCCAAGATGGGGACCTATAATGAATTTGTCATCACCGATCGCAAGATGCGCCTCTGGCGCATGCCCTCATCCTCCCGCGCCTACCCCATGAAACTGGACGAGAAGGCCCAGTATTACAACGAAATGATGAAAACCATTGGAATAGTATGACCAAACGCACGCGTATACTTTGGATATTGGGCACTGCGGTGGTTGTCGTCGCAGCTGTATTCGCACTGTCCCACACAAAGATTGGCGAGAGTGTGAAACGGGAAAGCGCGCGACTGTTTGAATACGAGTATATCCCTAACCAACAAGTGGATATCGACAACTGCGCGGCGGCGGTAGCGTCCGATTCCATCTACAAGGACTTCCGAAAGAAATACCGATTTCACTACCAGACCATTGGCATGGCGTCGTTTGCCGACAGCAGTCGCATGATTCTGCTCGCCGATCTGCCACCACACTTTGAGACAGATTCCGTAGCCACCATTTTTGAGAAATTCACCCACAAGGCGGAACTACGCAAGCACACCATCGGCTATGATGGCTACACCACCGACATGGTTATACTGCTCGGCAACGCCACGCAAGAGAACTGTGACCGGCTGATAAAACGACTGAACCGAGAGCTGTTTCTCAGTGATTACAAGCCGACCGTGATGACGCTGCCTGCCGAACAGAAACGCCAGTATTTTGCCAAAGAGAACATCGACTATCAAATCTCACTTAACGAGTTCAACACCTGGTTCATAGAAGAGGGTGAAGGCTTTATCACGTTGGACGACACCTCCCATGTGCAGACTGTTTCCGACATGTTCGCCTCCCAGTCTCGAGGCGTCTATTTCAGCCAGCAGCCAGGCTTTGTAGCTTGGGCGGTGGCAAAGCACACGGATATTGCCAACCAGGTCGCCGACATACGCCAGTTTACCCTTGACGCAGACCTGATTCTGGGTGCCCTGTCCGACAGCAATACACTGGTTATCATTGGCCGCGAGCGACAGTCGCCACTCCATGAGCTGCCGCCACTGCAGATTGAGAGCATCCTGCTGCTGGCCTCCACAACCGAAAAAGAGCTGTCGCAAAGTCTGGACATCAACGACCTGATGGCTGGCAAGATGGCGAACGGCAAGGACTGGTGTCCCACCTACCTGAGTCGGGAATTGGAAAACACCGAATTTGGAGACCTGATGACCATCACCGACGTGCTGCTGAAAGACTGGTCGGAAAAGGGTACCATCCAAGAAGGCTATTACCGCTACCCCGAGCCAGGCTATTACCCCTTCGACAAACCTCTTTTTCGCAAACTGGGACTGAACGAGCTGGTATACAACTGGAACACCGCCGGTGCCATGTACGCCATCGACTGTGAAAAAGAAGACACACTCAATTATACCATTTATACGCTGGGGCGGACGGGTTCGCTGCCAGTCAGCTATTTCAACTCACAGGAGCGCAGCCAGTCCATCGGCTACCGCTACGAGAGCCAGGCCTACCACTATTTCGCCACACTGGGCAATACCGACCTCGCCCGTGTGGTACAATATACGGCACTCTATCAACTTTTTATCGACAATGACATCAGCTATTCGGGCAACACCTACCCTTCCTTCCCCAAAAACAAGCCATTCCTGCTGTACAAGCCCACCAGCGAACTACTTGACAAGATTCGCGGACTCAGCGGCGACGAGATTGCACTGCTGGCCGACAGCCTGGCAAAACGCAGTTTCCGCAATTATCAGAAAGAGCGTGTCGACAAGCAGTTGCGCGAGAACGAGCAGCAACACAGCATGAAGTACAGCGACGAGAACATCGACGCCATCTACCTGAACGTCCACCAGAACACCCGATCGGGCTACGTCAACAGCCTCCATGAAGTGAAGAATATGCTCAACACACTGACAGCGGATCAATTCAAGCAGTTGGCACGTTATCTGGCCTATCCGCGTGGCATAAAATTGCGCGACCGTGAAGGCTACAATACCTATGTGCGGGCCAGGCGCGTCAACCAGCTGATGCGCGAGATGGGCAAGAACAATCTCGACCTGTTGGGCATGGATCTGAGTCGTGTGAAAAACTGGTTTGCCGCCAACCTGTCGGGCAATGCCGGTCGCTATTTGAAGACCTCGTCACTCATCATCACCTACAACGACCTGCTGACCACCGGCGGACACAACCTCTCGTCGCGCATCAGCCGAGTGAAATCGATGACCAACTACAAGCGATCCCGCGGCAACTACACCCCGACAGACTATGAGCAACCGGCACAAACCGAACCGGTAACACGCGACGACAGCCCATCGGCGATGACGCCTGTCGGCAACACACCCGCCACCGGTAAACCCACGGCAAAGAAAAGCGCCCCTTCACAGAAGAAAACAGCCACACCAACCAGCAAACCCGCAGCCCCGAAGGCCAAAGGCAACTCCCCTATCCGTCCTCGCAACACTGTCATCTCCAACGCACCCCGTTCAAAAAGAGGACTCTAAGATGCTATACTACCTGCTCATCGTCAACACACTGACCTTCATACTGTATGGCCTTGACAAACACAAAGCACGCCACAACCGCCGACGTATACCCGAAGCCACCCTGCTGACGCTCGCCATCGTCGGAGGGTCGCCCGCGGCCTGGATAGCCATGCACCTCTTCCATCACAAAACACTGCACAAAAAGTTCCGTTATGGTGTGCCCCTCATTTTTCTGATTCAAACAGCCGTTATCCTCTACTTCTGGCTTTCAGATAACACATTAATTTAAGGTTACATGTATAAAAGAGACTTTACTCCCGAAAGAATCTCGGAGCTGAAAGACAACGAGATATTTGTTTTTGGCAGCAACTTGGCCGGCTCGCACGGCGGCGGTGCCGCCTGGCTGGCCTACGAGCGCTTCGGTGCCGTATGGGGACAGGGCGTCGGCCTGCAGGGCCAAAGCTACGGCATTCCCACCATGCAGGGCGGCGTGGAGACGATACGGCCCTATGTGGACGAGTTCATCGCCTTCGCCGCGGAACACACGGAGTACCTGTTCCTCGTGACGCGCATCGGCTGTGGCATCGCCGGTTTCACCCCGCAAGAGATGGCACCGCTGTTCGCTAAAGCCATCGACATGGAGAACGTCCTCCTGCCCAAGGCATTTGTAGATATTATTCAGAAATAGTGCGTTATGGCAAGTAAAATCAATAAGACCAACGCAGCACGGCAGCTGGACCAGATGAAGATTGCCTATGAGCTCATCCCCTACGAGGTGGACGAGAACAATCTGGGGGCCGATCATATCGCCTCACAACTGGGGCTGCCCATCGCGCAACTGTTCAAGACTCTGGTGTTGCGTGGCGACAAGACGGGGCTGTTCGTCTGCGTCATCCCCGGCGCCGAGGAGGTGGACCTGAAGAAGGCCGCCAAAGTGACCGGCAACAAGAAGGTGGAGATGATACACGTCAAAGAGCTGCTGCCGCTGACAGGCTATATCCGTGGCGGCTGCTCGCCCATCGGCATGAAGAAGCCGCTGCCCACCTGGTTCCATCAAACACTCACGGACTACGACACCGTTTATTGCAGCGCCGGACAGCGCGGTCTGCAGTTCCGCATTGCACCGCAGGATTTATTGCGCGCCGCCCACGGCACCCTCGCCGACCTGATTGTTTGATCGAAGCGCCAACGACATGAAAAAGAATATCCGTCCCCTACTGACTTCGGCAATGCTGCTGGCAGCGATGCTGCCGCTGGCCGTCCATGCCGATACTCCTGTCAAGAGTATTGTGATACTCTACGACAACGATGTGCACTGCGCCATCGACGGCTATGCCAAAATGGCTGGACTGCGCGACGCCATTGACGATACGGCCTATGTGGCGTTGGTTTCCTCTGGCGACTACCTGCAGGGCGGCAATGTCGGAGCCATCTCGCGCGGCGGCTACATCGTGGACCTCTTACGCCAGATGCACTACGACGCGATGACGTTGGGCAACCACGAATTCGACTACGGAGTGCCACGGCAGATAGAGCTGACGCAGCAACTCAATGCGCCAATAGTCTGCGTCAACCTGTTCGACAAAGACGGGCAACGGGTTTATGTGCCCTACGTCATCCGTACCTATGGCGACCGCAAGGTGGCCTTTGTCGGCGTGGTGACCGGCGAGACGGAAAAGTCGGAATCGTATGCCTTCCGCACCGACGGACAAAAGAGCTACACGATGCACACGCCGCAGATGGTCGCGCTGGTGCAGCAAGCGGTTGATGAAGTACGGGAACAAGGTGCGGACTACGTCATACTGCTGTCGCACATGGGCGAGGAACCTGTGGAGGGCTACCCCACCTCGCACGACATGGTGGCGGCAACCAACGGCATCGATGTGGTGCTCGACGGCCATTCGCACAACGTCATACGCTGCGACACGGTGCTGAACCGCAACGGTATGCCCGTATATGTCACCCAGACGGGTTCCCGTTTTGCCAATGTCGGGAAATTAGTGCTGATGCGAAACGGGCATATTGCGTTGGAGCTCATCCCAACCAATCAAATAGCCTACACCAACGCCGACGTGAAGCGTGTCATTGACAGCATCCATACGAATGTGGATGCCGTCACCGACAAGGTAATCTTTCATTCTGACTATAAACTGGTTGCATTAAACGAGAAAGACCAATACGAGGTGCGCATGGCCGAGACCAACGCCGGCGACCTACTGGCCGACGCCCTGCGCTATTTTGTAGATGCCGAGCTAGGATTTGCCAACGGCGGCAGCATCCGAAACGACATTGCTACGGGCGACGTCACCTATGGCCAAGTTATCGACATGCTGCCCTACGAGAACCATATCGTCAAGATTGAAGCCACGGGTACCCAGGTGCTGGAGATGCTGCAGCAATGTACGAAAGAACTTCCTGCCGAGAGTGGCGACTTTCCGCAGGTGTCGGGGATCCGATTCACCACCCACGTTGCCGACCACACCGTCACCGATGTCGAGGTGTTGCAAACCGACGGCAGCTACAAACCCATCGACCCTACGGCCACCTACACCATCGGCACCATCGACTACTGCGCCTTCAACGGCGGCTTCCACAACATTTTTGCCAACTGCATAGTACTGCAGTCGTCGCTGATCTACTATCGCGACATGCTGGCTCCCTACATCAATGAGGTCCACAAAGGAACCCTCCCCACCGCCTACGCCCAACCCCAAGGAAGGATAAGCATTAAATAGCGGGTGTATTCTGGAGATTGGGCAAATCCCAGTGGGCATCTGAGTGTCTATCTGGAGCAACCCAATCATAGACAATAGAACATCGTAATATTCAGCGTTTTATCATTGGTGAATAAAATACATTTCACCAATTCACCAAGTTTTCGTATTTTTATAAATTCGCATATAATATTATATGCGATGTATGAGTGTCGTTATTAGCGAATTAGGAAGAAACCACCATGGAGAAAGTCCAAATATTCCAAAATAAAAAGGTGCGAACGCATTGGGATGCGGAGCGTGAGGAATGGTATTTCTCGGTGGTGGATGTTATTGGCGTGCTGACGGATTCCATCAATCCGACGGATTACCTCAAGAAGATGCGCAAGCGTGATCCCGAACTCGCCGCGTTCATGGGGACAAATTGTCCCCAGGTAGATATGTTGACTGAAACAGGCAAGAGACGTAAGACCTTGGCCGCTGATAGCAAAGCCGTTTTCCGCATCATACAGTCCATTCCGTCACCCAAGGCGGAGCCTTTCAAGCAGTGGTTGGCGCAAGTGGGTGCAGAACGTCTGGACGAGATTGCCGACCCGGAACGTGCCATCGTGCGTGGAGCCGACTTCTACCGTGCCAAGGGTTACAGCGAGGGGTGGATTAACCAACGACTGCAATCCATCGAAATGCGCAAGGAGTTGACCGACGAATGGAAAGCCCGCGGCATCGACCAGGAACGCGACTATGCCATATTGACCAACGAGATGACCCGCGCCTGGAGTGGCCTCACCGTGCGTGACTACAAGGAGGTGAAAGGTTTGAAGAAAGAAAACTTGCGCGACAATATGACCAACCTCGAGTTGGTGCTCAATATGTTGGCGGAAGTGACCACGACGGCCATCTCCCGCAGCCGTCAGCCCGAGACCTTTGCTGAGAGCCGCAATATCGCCATCGAGGGTGGCCACGTGGCAGGCTCTGCCCGCCGCGAGATAGAGCAGCGCACCGGTCAACCCGTAGTCAGCCCCCTCAACGCCACCGACAAACTTGCCCTCGATACCAACATTGAAGAGGTGAAACAAATAGAACCAGCTAACCGTGCTGGAAAAGATGGGAAATAGGAAAATGCTGAAATAATTTGAGAGAAACTGCATTATGGCCAATACGTTCATATCAACCGATCCTGATACCAAGGAACAAAGGACTGTCAATATTCCAAATGGGTGCATCCTTGTTGAAATGCAGGAAAAGGAGATTACTGACTTTGTAATGCAGATTACGGCTGATTTCATCTTAAACATGGGAGAACGAGATCAAATATTCCCAAAGGAAATCAAATCGGTAAATGGGATTTGGGGGAATATTTACCCAATTAGACGTGGTGTGGCTGGAGTTATAGTTAATGAAGAGAAATGGAAAAAACGAATACAAGGTATAAAACAAGCAGAAAAAAAGAAAGAAGAAGAAAGGTTGTGCATTGAAGACATCGCAAAAATGCGAATCAAGTATGACGAAGCACGGATTTTCTATTTGGCTTCAAAAGGCGTTTTGACTTCTTTAGCCATGGATTATCTGTATCCAGAATTCAAGAAAGAAGAGGACTATGGGGAAAATACTCTTTGTGAAATCATTTTACACAACATTGTTAAAAAAATAGAAATAAATCTACCCGCTGCAAAAAAAGAACTAACAAAATCGCGTAGACAATGTTATTTCTATGTCTTTGAATTCCCAATTTCAGAAAAACAAAAGATTGCTTTTTTAGACCATGCAACACATATTCTTTGTGAAATAGTAGATAGGACACCTATAAGAAAGAACATCAGTAATTACCTTGAAGCGTTCAATAATACTCAAATAGATTGTTATAAATTACTCAAAAAAATTTACAGAGAAAGTGGTGATGATAACAATCTTTTTAAAACACTTGAAAAAATCATCTTTAATTTCAACATAAAATGCAGTAGGTATAACACTTCTTACAAAGTCAAATACTTTATTGGAAAGAGTATTGGAGAGTTTAACTACTATATTGGTGGGCAAAAAAAGAACTGGGAGCAACGGTGGGATGATAAACAAATATTTGAGTTGAAAAGAAAGATAAAAGAACGTTTCCCAAGTGTGACTGCGTGGCATTTTGAACCTATATTGCCATCTCATATGGATCCCAAAAGTATCAATATTAACTGCATGAGTGGTTTTGAGGATGCAAAACGAGCAGAGGAGTCCGGGAATCATACTGGGAACTACAGTTATGCATTAGATCTTTATGAAGCCATTGCGTATAGAGACAAGTGTAATAAAGATGCCTATGCCCGAATGATGATTATTTATAGGAAACTCAAAATGTACGATGATGAAATTCGTGTTATAAAGTTGGCGTTAGCCAATTGCACAGACAATTTGAAACTTGTAAAAGAATGGCAAGAAAGACTTGCAAAAGCAAATGATTTGAAGCACAAAGCATATATCAAAAGTCTACAAGAATTTGAATAACTTACTTAATATTAATTCTTAAACGTTTAAAGAAATGGCAAAATATGAAGAAACATCCAGTGAATGTTTCGATAGCGCAGCGGAGAACAGATAAGTTTATGACTTGTGGTTGACAATACTTTTAAGGATTATTTGACAATCAAAAGAAATGACTACAAAGCAAGCAATACAACTATTTGAGGAGAAACGGGTGCGTACCGCTTGGGATACAGATGCCGAAAAGTGGTGGTTTTCGGTAGTGGATGTGGTGTCGGTATTGACAGACAGCGACTACCAAACGGCTCGCAAGTACTGGAAGGTACTGAAAGGTAGGCTTGTAAAGGAGGGTAATGAAACGGTAACAAATTGTTACCAGTTGAAATTCCAGGCTCCCGACGGAAAGATGCGACTGACAGATGTCGCTGATACTGAACAGCTATTCAGACTTATCCAGTCAATACCATCACCGAAGGCCGAGCCGTTCAAACAATGGATGGCGCAGGTGGCGGCACAGCGGATCGACCAGATGCAAGATCCCGAACTCTCCATCGAGCAGGCTGTAGCTGACTACCGTCGTCTTGGTTACTCGGAGGCTTGGATTAACCAAAGGATGAAGTCTATCGAGGTGCGCAAGCACCTGACCGACGAATGGAAGCGTGCAGGATTGGAGGAAGGGCAGCAGTTTGCCTCGCTGACGGACATCATCTATCGTGGCTGGAGCGGTTTGTCAGCAAAAGAATACAAGCAACTGAAGGGTTTGAAGAAGGAAAACCTGCGAGACAATATGACCGACCTTGAGATTGCCATCAATATGCTGGCTGAAGCTACCACAACGCAAATATCTAAGAACGAAAGTCCAAAAGGCATGATAGAAAGTGCAAAAGTGGCTCGACGCGGTGGTGCGACAGCAAGAGTGGCTCGTGAAGCCGCTGAAAAAGAGATTGGCGAATCGGTCGTTTCGGCAATGAATGCTAAACAGATAGCACAAGGGGAAACAATTCTAATAGAAGACAACAATAAAACAAATTAATTCACCAAATTATATTAATCCTTTAAACACTAAAAAAATGGCAAAAGAAAAAAAGTTTATGACATGCGACGGCAACTGCGCTGCAGCGCACGTGGCGTACATGTTCAGCGAGGTAGCAGCTATCTACCCCATCACCCCGTCCAGCCCTATGGCCGAGTATATCGACGAGTGGGCCGCTGCGGGTCGTAAGAACCTCTTCGGCGAGACCGTGAAGGTCGTCGAGATG
>JAFSYK010000047.1 GCA_017449975.1 Bacteroidales bacterium | reverse complement strand
TCGAAAAGTGGGAACTTTTCGAGGCTCGGCTCACAAGTCCACAGGACTTGTTCACACCATTGTTCCATCGGAAAGGCAAAAAATCTGCTCGCCCATGTCCATAATAAAACTCATCAATCAAACTTAAACAGCTTCTAAAAAATTACCTTAACTACTAATCTCAACTTATTCCCCCTTTCCGCCATATTCTGAAGCAGTGTCTGAATGCGCCTTTTCTGGCGCTCATCTGGTTCTATCGCCACTGCATCTCGCCGTTCACTCCGCCGGCATGCCGCTACACGCCCACCTGCTCACAGTACGCCGCCGAGTCCATCCGCAAATACGGCCCCCTCAAAGGTGGCTGGCTGGCGTTGCGCCGCATCCTCCGCTGCCATCCCTGGGGCGGCAGCGGCTACGACCCCGTGCCGTAACCATAACCTTTCATTTGCTCCCCTCTAACACCCTTATTCTTTCCACCACCTTCAGCAGGTCGGCAAAATCATCGATGAGGTGATGCGCTCCGGCCTTGCGGAGGTCGGCCGCCGACTGGTTGCCATAGGTGACGCCACAGGTCGTGCATCCCGCGGCACGTCCCATCAGGATATCGTAGCTAGCATCGCCCACCACAAGGGTCTCTTCGGGCGAGACCTGCAGCTGCTGCAGAATATGCTGCACCGGCTCGGGATGGGGCTTGGCGTGCCGCACATCGTTGGCGCTGACGACCATGGCGACATACGCCTCCAACTGGAAATCCCGCACAAAAGCGTCGAGTGTCGGACGACCTCGGCTGCTACAGATAGCCAGTTGTAAGCCCTGATCGTGGAGTCGTCGGATTGTCTCCAACACGTGGGGGAACAGCGTCACCACCCCAGGGTGATTGTCCTCGTCGAAGACACGGCGGTAGACCTCGGCGCAGCGCTCGGCGGTGGCATCATCGACAGATAGCAATGTAGTGAAGCACTCCTTCAGTGGCAGTCCGATGATGGCGCGACACTCCGTATCGCTACGCGATGGCAGATGCAGTTCGCGCAGCGTGCGTTGCAGTGAAGAGACAATCAACGGCTGCGTGTCAGCCAGCGTCCCATCAAAATCCAGAATCAGACAACGGTACATTACATCAAAAAACAACGCTCTTGTTCAACAAATGACTGATTTTTCCACAGCATCAAAGATGCTGACTCTCAATAACCCCAGAAAAAACGAAGTGCAGTCTGGGGTAAAAAAAACGCAGTACCAGCGTCTCGGAGAGACGCGCTCTCAAAATAATCTGTCTTTTGTGACATAAGAGCCTAAAATGACTATTTGCAGATTTTATATAGTCAACCATTTACCACGTACACGTTATTTCTTATATCCCCTTCTCGTCAGCGTCACCAGCGGCGAGGCGTAGACCACGGGATTCGTCAGCGATGCCAGGGTTCTTTGTGTATCCGCAGGTGGGAACGATGATGTATGTAGGAACATTCCTTCCACTGCAGAACACATAAAGAGTTATCAGCCAAAACTAACGAATTAACAAATTCACGAATTCAAAGAGATTTTCGAATTCTTCACATACTCTTCCACCAGCCGTTGCACGTATTTCCCGAAGACGTCGAACTCGATGTTGACCACCGTGCCGGGCTTAAAGTTGTGAAAGTTGGTCACCTGGAATGTGTAGGGGATGATGGCCACGGAGAACATGCCGGGCTCGCTGTCCACCACCGTCAGGCTCACGCCGTTGATGCTGATGCTGCCCTTGGGCACGGTGATGGAGGGGGCGTTCCGGGCGTCGTACTCGAAATAGAAACGCCAGCTGCCGTTGTCGTCGACAACCTTGGTGCAGGTGGCCGTCTGGTCGACATGGCCCTGCACGATATGGCCGTCGAAACGGCCGTCCATGCGCATGGAGCGTTCCACATTGACCTCCGTGCCCACCTGCCAGGTGCCGAGGTTGGTCTTCAGCATGGTCTCGTCCATGGCGGTGACGACATACTGCTTCTTGGCCTTGTCGACCTTCACCACGGTAAGACAGCAGCCGTCGTGCGCCATGCTCTGGTCGATGGCCAGCTCGTCGCCAAACGGTACCTCGAGGGTGAAATGGTAGTTGGTGTTCTCTTTTTCTATTTTCACGACCCGCGCGGTCGTCTCAATGATGCCTGTAAACATAATGTTCTCGTTTTTCTATTAATAACGCCATTCTAAGGTTTTTATTGTGAAGCAACCCGACAGGGGTTGACACTGAAATGGAAAATGTGAAAATTTAATTTTTTTTGATATCGAGTGTTACTTTTTTCTCATCTTTGCAACTATAAAAATAAGAAACTGGACTGCGTGCACGTGGAACGGCAACAATACGCTGATTTTATGCAGATGCTGCGCGAATGCGACAGCACCCTGCTGAAGGTGTGCTACTATTTCACCAACCGTCGGCGCGAGGATTTCCGCGACCTCTACCAGGAGATTGTCTGCACGATATGGACGTCGTGGCCTACCTTCCGCGGCGAGAGCAGCCGCAAGACATGGGTCACCCGCATCGCCCTCAACGTGGCAGGACAGCAGGTGCGCAGACGCAAGCGGGCACCCCAGTTTGTGGAGCTGGACGAGAACTTCTACACCCTGCTGGCCGACGACGCCACCGACACACGCTACCAACGGCTGTACGACCTCATCAATCGACTGGAGAACAACGAAGACCGCACACTGCTGTTCCTCTACCTCGACCGACACCGACTACAGGAGATTGCCGAGATAACAGGCGGCACCGAGGCCGCTGTCAAACAAAAGATATACCGACTCAAACAACAACTAAACCGACTGGCACAACATGACAACGAATGATATAGAGAAAGAGCTGCAAGAGCTGTGGGACTGGCAGGCGTGTCGCATCGACACCCTCGCCGCGCTGCCCGAGGCGCAGCCCCAAAGAATCAATACCGCCCAGAAAGGCACCTGGCGCCATCGGCTGATGGTGAAATACCTGGCGCTGGGCCTTGTGAGCCTGGCCGCCGGCATCACGGCACTGGCAGCGTTAGGCGGCGACGCCATCCTCCGCATCCAGATTACCGGCTACGTGCTGGGCGCCGTCAACGCGTTTATCGCCGTCAACAGCCTCGTCACCTTTGCCATGCTCTTGCGCCACCACCCCGCCAAGGAAGGCACCGATAGCATGTCACGCTTCGTCCACCGCATGAATATGGAGCCACGCTATAGCGGTCAGCAGTCAGCGGTCAGTGGTCAGCAGTCAGTGGATAGCAGAATAATTCTCAATTCTCAACTCTCAATTCTCAATTCCCCTCTCGTCCCCATCCGTCAGGTGGCGGCTGTCAGCGCCGCCGCCCTAGTGGTGCTGGTGTCCGTGGCCTGCACACCGATAGGCGACGGCCACGCCATGTCGACCGGCGACCGCGCTGCCCGCGCCGAAGCCATCCATAATGTAGAAACAATACTCTCCCAGATATGAAACGCTCGTGGCATATAACCATCCTCGTCTGTCTGCTGCTGCTCGCCGGCGGAGGGGCGGTCATACTCCTGCCCCGCATCGTGCCCTATGGGCAGTGCAGCGACATCTACAGGCAGTATGCCGATACAGAAGGCATCACCGCTACATTCATCAAAGACTATCCCGTCAACGACACCGTGGCGGTGGATGTCACCCTGCTGGCCGCAACCACCGACTCGGCCTGGAGTCTGCTGCAGGAACGCTTCCAGGTGCCGCCACTGAACGACGTGGCACAGCAGCTGATAGACAGCGGGAAAGATATCGTCTTCACCCTGCAGGCCAGCAAAATCGACGGCACTGTCGAGCTGGGCAACGACTACGACAAGCTGCTGGGTATCTCCTACCGGACAAAACAAATCAGCGTTTTTCATGTAAAGAATGAAGACGCTGTGCGTGCCGTCCTATTTCACAATCTGGACAAATCCGTCCAACAAAACTGAGCCAAACCATGCGTAGCACTATCAAAATATTTATACTCATCACCCTGTTGGGAACATTGGCCGCAGGCTGCAACAAAGATGAATTTACAGACCTGACAGAACCCCATACGACAAGGGACTATACCGTCTATCGCATACACTACACCATTGACAGCGAAGAGCGGCACACCACGGTGATTGGCGAAGAGGCTCTGGACGGTTTTATCTCCGACATGATGGACAAGGCGAGAGACGGACACCGCGTCAGTTTCCGCGACGAGGCATTCCCAAAACCCGAAGCATACAACACACCCCTCACTTTTACCACGGCCGACCAGAAAAAGGCCTACAGCTGGGCGGAAGCAAGGATGAAGGAGGGATACGCGGTGAGCGTCTCCTACGACAAGGAGACGCTGATATACACCTGTATCGCGCTGAAATAAACAGTATGCGGGCGTTGCCAGTGGCAACGCCCGCACTGTTTCTTTATCCTGTTAATCTAGAATAGTCTATTTGCAAACACGTTAAACGTTAAACCTTAAACGGTAATCTTTAAACGTTAAACACGTTAAACCTTAAACGTTAAACGTTTCTAGAAGAGTCCTTCCAGCACTTCGTCGTCGACGAGGTTGGGCATGGTGACCTTCAGCTCGGGGCAGATGTCCATGGCGCGACGGATGGCAAACATGGCACCCTCGTTGCGGGCCCAGGAGCGACGGCTGATGCCGTTGTTGACGTCCCAGTGGAGCATCATGCGCAGACGGCGGTCACAGGCCTCAGAGCCGTCGAGGACCATGCCGAATCCGCCGTTCATCACCTCGCCCCAGCCTACGCCGCCGCCGTTGTGGATAGAGACCCACGTGGCGCCGCGGAAGCTGTCGCCGATGACATTCTGAACGGCCATGTCGGCGCAACGGTTGCTGCCGTCGTAGATGTTCGAGGTCTCGCGGAACGGGCTGTCGGTGCCGCTGACGTCGTGGTGGTCGCGACCCAACACGATGGG
>JAFSYK010000046.1 GCA_017449975.1 Bacteroidales bacterium | reverse complement strand
GAGGGTTATTGGAATTTGTAGGGGCGTACTCCCGTGTACGCCCGTTGGATCAGTAGTTAAGTAGTTAAGAAGTTATGTAGTTAAGGCAAATGTATTGGATGGGTTATTGGTTAAGGGTTATTGGTTATTGAGTTTTTTTGGGGAAGGGGTGGAGGGTTATTGGAATTTGTAGGGGCGTACTCCCGTGTACGCCCGTTGGATCAGTAGTTAAGTAGTTAAGAAGTTATGTAGTTAAGGCAAATGTATTAGATTGGTTAGGGGTTAGGGGTTATTGGTTATTGAGTTTTTTTGGGGAAGGGGTGGAGGGTTATTGGAATTTGTAGGGGCGTACTCCCGTGTATGCCCGTTGGATCAGTAGTTAAGTAGTTAAGAAGTTATGTAGTTAAGGCAAATGATTGGTTATTGGTTAATGGTTATTGGTTATTGAGGGTTGGTGGGGGTAAGGGTTATGGGTTATGGGTTATTGAGGGTTGGCGGGGTTATGGGTTATCTCAACTCTCAATTCCCTACGCTCTCCATTCCCTACGCTCTCCATTCTCAACTCTTATCGCAGTGCTCCGCGGCTTTCGTCGGACAATGATTCCAGCATATTGAGGTAGCTCTGGTAACGCTCGGCGTCGATGTCGCCGCGCTCCACGGCCTCCATCACGGCGCAGCCCGGCTCGTGGCGGTGCGTGCAGTTGGCAAAGCGGCACTGGCGCAGCCACTGGCGCATCTCGGGGAAGAAATGGGAGAACTCGCCGTCGTGGAAGTCGACGAGGCCGAACTCGCGGATGCCCGGTGTGTCGATGAGATAGGCGTCGAGGTCGGCGATGGGGTGCAGCTCGGTGAAGGTGGTGGTGTGCATACCCTTGCGGCTCCAGTCGCTGATGGCGCCGACCTTGAGTCCCAATCCCGACGACAGGGCGTTGAGCAGCGCCGATTTGCCGACGCCGCTGTGGCCGCTGAAGAGCACGGTCTTGCCGCGCACGACGTCGCGCACCTGGTCGACGCCGTCGCCCTTCAGAGCGGAGATTTCATAGACCGGGTAGCCCACACGCCGGTAGAGGTCGGCGACGACCGCCTGCAACATACGGTGCTCCTCGTCGGCAGCGCAGAGGTCGCTCTTGTTGAGCAGCAGGCAGGCGGGGATGTGGTACGCCTCGGCCGTCACCAGCAGGCGGTCGATGAAGCCCGTGCTGGTGCGCGGCGTTCCCATGGAGGCCACGATGCAGAGCAGGTCGATGTTGGCAGCCAGAACATGGGTCTGCTTGCTCAACTTGACAGACTGACGGACGATATAGTTGGCACGGTCGGCGACCTCGGTGATGACACCTGTGCCGTCGGGCTGCGGATCGTAGTGGACATGGTCGCCCACCACGACGGGGTTCGTCTGCTTGTTGCCCCGCAGCCGGTAGTTGCCGCGCAGCCGACATTCGCAGCACGTGCCGTTGGCAGCCACACGGTACCAGTTGCCCGTGGTACGTATCACCAAACCTTCCATAGGATTGCAAAGATACGAAATAATTAGGAGTTAATTTGCGAGGCGAATGGGGGTTAAAATGGAAGTTTTTTCGCTTCGCGAATGGGAGTAAAAGTGGACAAATGTTAAAAAGAACGGGACTGTTTTGTTTTTTGGAGGGGGAAGAGTACTTTTGCAACAGCAAAATAATAAGTCTTATAGGACTAATGGGTCTAATTGGACCAATTAGACAAATTGGTCCAATTAGAAAAGAAAAAAAAACTGCAATGAGTGAGCCCTTTTTGATTTCCGGCATACAGCAGATTGGCGTGGGATGTGTTGATTTCCGGGCCGCTTGGAAGTGGTATATCGACATGTTCCGCATGAATGTGCGTGTGCTGGAGGACGACACCGTCGCCGAGCGCATGCTGCCCTACACCGGCGGCGTACCGCAACGGCGGCATGCCTGCATCGCCCTGAACCTGCAGGGCGGCGGCGGCTTCGAGATATGGCAGTATTCGGAACGCACACCGCAGCCCATCGACTTCACCGTGCAGGTGGGCGACATGGGTGTCTTCGGTGCCAAAATCAAGAGCCGCGATTCCGAGGCGTTCCAGCACCAGCTGGCGACGAAGTACGACCGTGTGGGACCCCTGGCCACCGCGCCCGACGGCCATCGCACCTTCTGGGTGCAGGACCCGTGGAACAACTGGTTCCAGGTGGTGGAAGATCCCAGCGTGTTCATCGAGCAGCACACGCTGAACGGCGGCATCGTGGGTGCCCTTGTGGGCTGCAGCGACATCGACCGTTCGCTGCCGCTCTACCGCGACCTCTTCGGCTACGACACCGTGGTGTATGACCGCAGCGGCCAGTTCGACGACCTGGCCTATATGGCCGGCGGCGACCAGCACTACCGTCGGGTGCTGCTGACCCACTCACAGCCACGCAAGGGGGCTTTTGCCAGTTTCTACGGCCAGAGCAGCATCGAGCTGGTGCAGGCGCTGGATCGCACGCCGCGCAAGATTTACGAAGGCCGCTACTGGGGCGACCCGGGATTCATACAGCTCTGCTTCGACGTGACACACATGGCGGCCATCGAGCAACGCTGCAACGAGCTGGGGTTCCCCTTCACGGTGGACAGCTGCAAAGGGCAGGGACGCTTTGACATGGGCGACGCCAGCGGCCATTTCACCTATATCGAAGACCCCGACGGCACTCTCATCGAGATGGTGGAGGCACACAAGCTGACCATCCTAAAACGGCCCGCCATCGCCATCAATATGCTGAAAAGAGACCGGACGAAGCCTTTCCCGAAAATCTTCTACCGGCTGATGGGATTTAACAAAGTGAAGATGTAAAGACCAATACAACCACCATGGGTTATTTGATCGATTATTTGAAACAGGATGTGCGGTTTGAGGAATCGCTGAAGGCCTGCATGAACTGCGGCATGTGCACCGCCGTGTGCCCCGCCGCCGAGTTCTACGAATATGACCCCCGACGCATCTGTGACGCCGTGCAGCGTGGCGACGACGACACGCTGGAGCGTCTGCTCAAAGAGGACACCATCTGGTACTGCGGCCAGTGTATGTCGTGCAAGACACGCTGTCCGCGCGGCAACGTGCCCGGGGAGCTTATCTCGGTGCTGCGCCGCGCCTCGCAGGAGCTGGGCTACTTCCACCAGAGTGAGAAAGGCGAGCAGCAGAAACAGCTGATGAAGACGCTGCAGGGCAACATATTGGAGATAGGCTACTGCGTCTATCCCGACCGCGTGGACCCCGACTACCACCCCGAGCAGGGTCCCGTGTGGCAATGGTACCACCGCAACATTGCCGCCGTGGCGCCGAAGCTGGGTGCCAACTATCACGGCCAGGGCGCCGGCGCCCTGCGCGACATACCGCAGGAGGACCTCGACGAGGTGCGTCGCATCTTTGAGGTGACAGGGGGCATGGAACTAAAAAAGAAAGTGTGCGATGAATAAGTTCGGTTTCCAGATTTCCAGGCCGCGCTCCATCAATATGGACCTCAGCGACGACGGCCGCCGCGAACAGCTGCTGGAGGAGGTGCCCTCCTACCGCCTCTGTATCGGCTGTGGCGGATGCACCGCCACCTGTAGCGCAGGACAGTTCACCAATTTCAATATCCGTCGCAGCCACACCGCGCTGGCATGCAACCAGACCGAAGGGCTGGCGGCACAGCTGGACAGCTGCATGCTCTGCGGCAAATGCATGCTGGTATGCCCCCGCGGCGTCAACCTGCGCGGTCTGATTATACGGATGCGGCAGATGTTGGGGAGGGTGTAATGGTTATGGGTTAGGGGTTATTGGTTATTGAGGGTTAGTAGTTAAGTAGTTAAGAAGTTAAGTAGTTAAGGCAAATGATTGGTTATGGGTTAGGGGTTATTGGTTATTGAGATTTAGTAGTTAAGTAGTTAAGAAGTTAAGTAGTTAAGGCAAATGATTTGTTTGGATTATTGGTTACGGGTTATTGGTTATTGAGATTTGTAGGGGCGTACTCCTTTGGACTCCCGATGAGATAAACTGATGAAATAATCCGCTAAAGCTGCTCGATTAAAAATATTGTAACGATGTTTTCATTTTTCGTCATACCGTTCTGCCTGGGTGTCGTGCTGCTGCTCGGCATCTCGGTGTGGAAATATATCCGCTGGATTCGCGGGTTCGACAAACGGCAGCAGGTCATCATACGCCGCAATATCTGGAGCTGGCGTTTCCTGCCCGCCATCTGGGAGGCTTTCCGCGAAGGTCTGCTGCACTGGCGCATCACCAAGCACCATTTACTGCTGGGCTATATGCACCGCAGCCTGGCTTTCGGCTGGTTCCTGCTCATCGTGGTGGGTGCCGTGCAGGCCATCCTGGCCTGCCCCGGCGGCCATCCGTTCTATGTGGCCATTTTCTTCAACTTTTTCGAGCCACGCAGCGAGCGCATCGTCCATTTCGCACAGGCGCCGTTCTACGCCAACCTGATGGACGCCCTGCTGATCTATGTGCTGTCGGGACTCTGTCTCGCCGCCTTCAAACGGGTGTGGTCGCGGCCGCTGGGCATGCGACAGACCACGCATCACAACCTCATCGACCGCATCGCCAAGCTGTCGCTGTGGTGCATCTTCCCCCTGAGACTGCTGGCAGAGGGCGCCACCGCCGCCATCTACGGCAACGGCGGCTTCCTGGTGACCGGCGTGGGCGCGCTGATGGCGGCGATGGGACTGGATAACGAAATCTTCGAGTATCACCTCTGGGTGCTCTACTCGCTGGCGCTGGGCACCTTCTTCACGCTGATGCCCTTCACGCGCTACATGCACATCTTCACCGAGATTTTCCTCATCTACTTCCGTCAGCTGGGACTGCGCGAGACGGTGCGCAAGGACGGCTACACGCTCTTCGAGCTGAGTGCCTGCTCGCGCTGCGGCATCTGCATCGACGGCTGCCCCATCCACGACCCGCTGGGCATCCATGACACACAGGGCGTCTATATGCTGCAGAACATCCGCAACAAGGATGTGTGGAAACAGGCGGAGCGCATCGCCGACAACTGCTTGGTGTGCGGCCGCTGCAGCACGGAGTGCCCCGTGCAGATAGACCTGGAGGGCATCCGCCGTCAGGTGCGCGCCAAAGGGAAAGAGGCCATCGACAAGAGCCAGAGCTACGGCTATCTGAAGAGCGTGCACCCCTTCAACGCGATGGGCCGCATCGGCTACTTCGGCGGCTGCATGTCGCACCTGACGCCGAGCATCACGGAGTCGATGGAGCGCATCTTCCGCGCGGCAGGACAGGACTACTGGTATATGGACAAGGAGCGCACCATCTGCTGTGGCCGCCCGCTGCTGCAGCAGGGCTTCGTCCGTCAGGCCGAAGAGCTGCGCCGCCGCAACAGCGAGCTTATCGCCCAGTCGGGGGTCACCATGCTCGTCACCTCGTGTCCCATCTGCTACCAGTCGTTCACCAAGGAGTACCATCTGGCCATCCCCGTGATGCACCACAGCGAATACATCGCCCAGCTGCTGAAAGAGGGACGCCTGCAGGTGACGCCGTCGGAGCAGCGCATCGCCTACCACGACCCCTGTGAGCTGGGTCGCGGCTGCGGCATCTACGAGGCGCCGCGCACGGTGCTGCAGGCCGTAGGAGAGCTGCAGCACACCCGTCAGGAGCGCGAGCAGAGCCTCTGCTGCGGCATCAACCTGGGCGACACCGTCATCAGCGGCACGCAGCAGGCACAGGTCCGCGACCGCGCCTACGAGAACCTGGTGGAGGGGCAGCCCGACACGATAGCCACCGCCTGCCCCATGTGCAAGAAAGCCCTGGCCCGCGGCGGCGACACACCCGTGCGCGACATCGCGGAGCTGGTGGCCGAAAAAATGAAATAAGACCAATAAGACCAATTGGACTAATTAGACCAATTAGACCCATTAAGACCAATAAGAGAAAACCATGAGTCGCTACTGGAACGAATATCAGAAGGCCATCGCCGACGACCACTATTTCTATGAGCGGAGCTGCATCCGCCAGACCTTCTTCCCCGGGTCGGAGGCCGCCTTCCTCAAGATTTTGCGTGAGGAGCTGGGCAAGGACATCTGCGACAACCCGCACCAGCACACCTGCACCGGCATCGGCTACCACAGCGACGTGGTGCCCTTCGAGACCACGATGACGGTGGTGGCACGCCTCTTCTCGCTGATGAAGGAGTGTGGCCACAAGAACTATGTGCCTTCGTGCGTCACCAGCTTCGGCGTCTTCACCGAGGTGATGGCGAAATGGAAGGAGAACCCCGCACTGAAGGAACAGGCGCGGCAATATCTGTGGGAGGCCTGCAAGCGCGAGTTTGAGGTTCCGGAGAACGTGGCCCACCCCAGCGACATCATCTACAAGTTCCGCTTCGACCTGAAGCCAAAGATGCGCTTCCAGCTGGTGAACCGTTTCACGGGCAAGCCGCTGCGCGTGGTGGAGCACATCGGGTGCCACTACGCCAAGATATTCCCCGAGCAGGGCGTCGGCAACGCCGAATTCCCCTACGTGCTGGCCGGCATGATTGAGGCCTGGGGCGGCGAGGTCATCGACTATCCCGAGCGCCGCCACTGCTGCGGCTTCGGCTTCCGCCAGTATCTGGTGCAGGAGAACCGTGGCTACAGCATCGCCAACACCAAGAAGAAGTTTGAATCCATGGAGCCTTACGAGCCCGACTTCATCCTCACCAACTGTCCGGGCTGCAGCATGTTCCTCGACAAATGGCAGTACACCATCGCCGAGATGGAGCACAAGACCTTTGACCAACACGGCTACGGCATCCCCGTGCTCACCTACGAGGAGCTGACAGGACTGCTGCTGGGCTACGACCCGTGGTCGTTGGGACTGCAGCTGCATCAGGTGCAGGTGGAACGGCTGCTCGACAAAATCGGCATCGCCTACAACCCAAGAGAGAAATACACCGGCGTCGACGGAAAGATGCTGGGCATGCCCTCGAAACCGGAATGCCTGATGGTGTAACAGGAGGAAAGTAGTTAAGTAGACAGTAGTTAAGTAGTTAAGACAATAGAAAAACTTGAACCATTAGACTAATTGGACCAATTAGACCAATTAGACTAATAAGACCAATAAGACAAAAAAAGACCATGAATAAGATTGCCATCATAGGAGCCGGGCCTGCCGGCATCGAAGCCGCCGCCACACTGGCTGCACAACAAATCGAGGTAGACCTCTACGAGCAGGGTGAGCGGCCCTTGTGCAATATCCGCGACAAGGCGTTCCTCTTCCCCAACTTCGCCGAAGCACGCGAGGTGGCAGACCGGCTGACGGCAAAGCTCGACAACCCCCGTATACACCTCCACGCCAACAGCGATGTCGACCACCTGACGGAGAGTGGCGACGGACGCTGGATTGTGAATGGCGAGACCTACGACCGTGTGCTCATCACCACAGGCTACCGCACCTTCGACGCCCACCGCAAGGAGGAGCTGGGCTACGGCATCTACCGTGGCGTACACACCTCGCTGGAGATGGAACAGATGCTGCGTGAAGGCAAGATTGTCAACGCCAACGGCGACGTGCCGCAGCGCATCGCTTTCCTGCAGTGCGTGGGGTCGCGCGACGAGAAGACGGGCAACCTCTACTGCTCGAAGCTCTGCTGCGTCACCGCCGTCAAGCAGGCCATCGAGGTGCGCAAGCTGATACCCGACGCCGAGATTTTCATCTTCTACATGGATCTGCGTATGTGGGGACAGCACTACGAAGAGCTCTACCGTCAGGCACAGCAGGAGTATGGCATCCGCTTTGTGCGCGGCCGTATCTCCGAGGCCGGCGGCACCTACGACGGCCGTGTGCAGATCAAGTCGGAAGACACGCTGATGGGGCTGCCGCTGAAGATCACCACCGACCTGCTGGTGCTCATGGTGGGCATGGAGCCCTCGGAAGGCACACGGAAGCTGGCAGAACAGTGCCGTATATGCGGCGACTATGGCTTTGCCGCCTCCGCCGACCCACATCTCGACGACAACCGCACGACACACCGCGGCCTCTATGTCGCCGGCGCCTGCAAGCGTCCCATGACGCTGACCGACGCCGTCAACGACGGCCGCTCGGCAGCGGTATGTTTGATGGGAGAATAGGGGGAATTGGACTTATAGGACCAATAGGTCCAATTGGACTAATTGGTCTAATTGGTTTTACATTGCTTTGATTTTTCTTGCCAGGGTGGCGCAGAGTCCGGGGAAGAAACGCTTGATGTAGGCCATCACCAGCTCTTTGCTGCCCACGAGCACCTCGCGGCGACGGCGGTAGATGGCGTTGACGATTTTGCGTGCCGCCCGCTCGGGAGTGATGCCGCCCGCCTGGCCGGCGTCCATCTTGCCGTGCTGCCGACCGTCCTTCTCCAAGGCATGCAGCGAGATATTGGTACGCACACGGCCCGGACAGACAATGGTGACACGGATGTTGTCTTTGTAGTTCTCGGCCTGCACGGTCTCGAAGAAGCCGTAGAGCGCATGTTTCGCCGACGAGTAGGCGCAGCGCATGGGGAAGCCGAAGCAGCCGGCGATGCTGGTGGTGACAGCCAGCTGTCCCCCACCCTGCGCTATCATACGCGGCAGCACGGCCTT
Organism: Bacteroidales bacterium; assembly: GCA_017449975.1. Taxonomy (GTDB): domain Bacteria; phylum Bacteroidota; class Bacteroidia; order Bacteroidales; family P3; genus Colimorpha. The sequence goes on along the minus strand of JAFSYK010000046.1, from coordinate 15,688 downwards.
GGTGAGTATCACCGGCGCGTAGAAGTCGATGTCCATCACCTTGTGGATGACCTTCATGTCGGTCTCCACCGTGGTGCCACGCTGGCTGATGCCAGCGTTGTTGTAGAAGATGTCGATGCGACCGAAGGCCTGCCACGCCTGCTCGGCCAAAGCGGGCAGCCCGTCGAGCTGCGACAGGTCGAACGGCAGCGCCACCGCATCGGGTGCCCCCAACGACTGGCAGCGCGCCACGACCTGCTCCAACAGGTCGGCCTCGAGGGCGGTGACGATGAGACGCGCGCCCTCCCGGGCAAAGCGGTAGGCCGTGGCCTCGCCGATGCCCGACGAGGCACCGGTAATCCAGACGACTTGGTTGGAGAACTTGGGCATGGGGGAAATTGAGAGTTGAGGATTTTTGGGAGGGGATAGGATGTTCTAGATTTTCTAGAAGCTCTAGATTTTCTAGATTTTCTAGAAGTTCTAGATTATCTAGATTATCTAGATTATCTAGGGCTTTTAGGATTCTTTTTCGACTTCGGTTTTGAACCATTGGGCTCTTTCGCAGCCTTCTCCGGTGTTGAGGAGCACGGTGTCGCCGTTGTGGATGAGGCCCCTGTCGACCGCCTGGAAGAAGCCGGCATAGCAGACCATGGAGGCGGGACCCAGCAAGACGCCGCGCGACTGCCGCATCTCACGGCCATACCGCGGCAGCTCGGCCTCCTTCACACGCAGGAAGGTGCCACCGCTGCGACGCACGATGGGAGCCAGCAGCGGGTAGTTGCCCGGGTTGGCGGCGGTGAGGATGCCGATTCGGGTGTGTATCTCTTTCAACGCCTCGTAGCGCTGTTCCCAGCCCTCGGGGAAGCCGTTGGCTTCGGCCCACTCCCAGGCACGCACCATGGGGTCGCACTCGTCCTGCTGGACCAAGAGCATGCGGGGTAATTCTGAATTTTGAATTTTGAATTTTGAAAGTCAGCTTTCTGCAGGTCGCGGATGCCTTTCTCCAAGGCCAGCGGCGAGGTGCCGCCGGCAACGGCCTGCATATAGACCGTGGGCAGCTGTCCCAGCTGACGCAGACATTCCATGGCCAGCAGACGTTTCGACTCGATGCGCAGCGGGTCGGTGTTGCCGCCGCTGATGAGCACCCCTTTCTCCTTGTGGTAGGCGGCAGCCTCCGCTTTGGCGGCACCGTAGCCGCCCTCGGAAATGACGACGGGCTGGCCCACCTTGCGGATGGCCTCCACGGTGGCGGGGTCGATGCAGTTGGGGGCAAACTCGGTGAAGCGGATGCCCGCCTTGGCCAGGTAGGTGGCGAAAGCTACGCCGGCGTTGCCTGTCGAGGCCAGACAGTACTCCTTCACGCCCTGCTCTTTGAGCACCGAGGCAGCCAAGGCCGACGAGATGTCCTTGAACGAGCCGCTGCCGGCGTTGAGGTCGTTGCGGTAGACATAGACCCGGCAGTCGACACCCTTGCCACGGGCGTAGGCTTCGAGGTTGTCCCACCGCTCCATGGGGATGAGGCCCTCGCCGCAGCTGACGATGTCGGCGCGGCGCTGCAGGGGCAGCAGGTCGAAGTAGTAGTCCTGGTACGAATCGTTGGCGGGCGCGGCGGCAGGCAGCGTCAGCGGTTCGAGGTACTCCACCTCGACGTAGCCGCTGCCACAGCTACACTGCTGGTCCTGCTGAAACCATGTGGCAAAGTCGGGGATGACCTTGCCACATTTCTTGCATCGAAGCTGAAAACGCATAGTTGGTTGGGGATTATTAGACCCATTGGGCTAATTAGACTAATTGGACCCATTGGACTGATTAGTCCGATGGGTCCAATGGGATTCTCCTTTTACTTCTTCACGATGTGCATATCGGGGATGGGGCCGTCGTAGGCGCCGGCATCGAGCTTGCGCTTGACCTCCTTGAAGACCTCGATGGTGCGGTTGGCCTGCTCCATGGTGTGGACGGCGGTGGGGATGATGCGCAGCATGATCTGACCCTTCGGCACCACCGGATAGATGACGATGGAGCAGAAGATGCCGTAGTTCTCGCGCAGGTCGACCACCACGTTGGTGCCCTGGTTCAGCTCGCCGGGGAAGAAGACCGGCGTGATGGGCGACTCGGTGACACCCGTGTTCAGGCCCGCAGCCTTGAACGACGACTGGAGATGGTTGGCAATCTCCCACAGCCGCTCGCGGTACTCGGGATGCTGGTTGATGATTTCCAGACGACGCTTGACACCCCACACGATGGGCATGGGCAGGCTCTTGGCGTAGATTTGGCTGCGCATGTTGAAGCGCAGGTACTCGATGATGTCGGGATCGTTGCAGCCGATGAAGCCGCCGATGATGGCCATCGTCTTAGCGAAGGCGCAGAAGTAGAGGTCGATGTCGTCCTCGCAGTGGAAATGGGTATGCGTGCCGCGGCCCTCGGGACCCATGACACCCATGCCGTGGGCGTCGTCGATGAGGATGCGGAAGTCAAACTCTTTCTTCAAGGCGCAGATCTGAGCCAACGCACCGAGGTCGCCCTCCATGCCGTAGACACCTTCGGTGGCCACCAGGATGCCGCCACCCTGTTTCTCGGCCAGCACGGTGGCCTGCTGCAGCTGTTTGCGCAAGCTCTCGATGTCGTTGTGCTGATATTTGAAACGCTTGGCACCCGTCACACGGAAGCCGTCGATGAGGCAGGCGTGGGCCTCGCTGTCGTAGACGATGACGTCGCGCAGCGACACGATGGTGTCGAGGATGCTGATCTGTCCCTGATAGCCGAAGTTGAGCAGGTAGCCGGCTTTCTTGTGGGTGTACTCGCAGAGCATGGCTTCCACCTCTTCGTGCAGCGAGGTGTGGCCGCTCATCATGCGGGCACCCATCGGATAGGCGAGACCCCAGCGGCGGGCACCCTCCTCGTCGGCGGCGCGCACCTCAGGGTTGTTGGCCAGACCCAGATAGTTGTTCAGACTCCAGTTCAAAACTTTCTTGCCGTGGAACGTCATCTCGGGACCCAGCTCACCTTCCAGCTTCGGAAAATAAAAATAACCGTCGCCCAGTTTGCGGTACTGACCCAGCGGACCGCCGGCCGACTCCTTGATTCTTGCAAATATGTCTTTCATTTATAAGAGATTATTTATTGATTACTTTCGATATAACTATGCAAATATAAGGAAAAATGTTGAGAGTTGAGGGGAGGAATTGAAGAGAGTCTAGGAAGTTCCAGGAGAAGATAGGAGGTTTTAGGAAGTCTTAGGTACACAGGTGGCTGGAAAACCTATATAGGGAAAACGACGAAGACGCAGGCATCCCACAGGCCGTGGGAGACGACGAGCGCCGGCAGCCACTGCGGACGCAGGCGGTAGAGGCCGCCCCACGCGAGACCGCAGACCAGCGACGACATGATGAGCATGAAATTGAAGGAAAAGAGGTGGATGAGCGTGTAGAGCACCGTGGCGACCACGAAGCCCCAGTTGGCGTTCCACCGCAGCGCCAGCGTCCGCTGCACATAGCCGCGCCAGAAGAGTTCCTCGGCAGGACCCGTCAACAGCAGCAACTGCAGCGCAACGAGCCAGGAGGGCATGCCGCCTCGCATGCTGTAGACCGCCTCGACCTGCGGTCGGGCGAAGTCGAACAGCCACGACGACACCCTGTCGCCGACCCAGAAAACACCCCACAGGAGGGCGGCGATGGCGACACCCAGCAACAGCTGACGACCCCAGCCGCCGGAGGCCTCGCCCCCACTCCGCCACGGAGCGGCGATGAGCAAGAGCACGACCGACACCAGCGCCATGGAAGGCCAGAGCGGGAAGATCTCCGCCGTACACGGCGAGAACATCCAGAACCAGGCCACAAAAGCCACCAGCAAACCTATTGAAAGACGGGACATCGCAAATAACTTGAACTAATTGGACTAATTGGACCAATTAGTCTAATTGGACCAATAAGACTTTCATTGCAGCAAAAGTGACAGAAACAGCCCTATTGACAGCGTCAGCGAGAAGAGCAGCTGCAGCTTGGCGGACTGCTGGTCGAGACCCAGCAGCGCGTCGCGCCCTTCGGCGGCGTAGCGCAGCGAGCGACGCACGTTGCCCCACGCCACAGGCAGCGCCAGCAGGCAGAGCAAGGACGGCCACGACAGCCACCGCAGCAGCACCGCAGCGACGACGCAGAGGAAGGGCAGCAGCTGATAGCAGCGGTAGACGCGCAGCGCACGCCGCTCACCCATGGCCATGGCCACGGTGTGGAGACCGGCGGAGCCGTCGGTGCGGATGTCGACAGTGTTGTTGATATGCAGCACCGACAGGGTGATGAGACCCAGCGGCAACGACAGCAGCAGCACGTCGTAACAGACATCGCCCGTCACGGCGATGGAGGTGCCCAGCAGGATGAGCACACCGAAGACGAGGAAGACCACCGTGTCGCTCAGCCATACATTCTTGCTGTGCGTGTAGAGGACGGTGAGCAGGAAACCGATGCCACCCACCCACAGCAGCTGCCAGTCGCTGCGCCAAGCGATGAACAGGCCCAGGGCGACACCCAGCAGGAAGAGCACGCCACTCAGCCATAGGTACTCGCGCACCTCGAAGTGGTGTTTGACGAGCGTGGGCACAGCGTAGGCCTCAGCACTGTCGGCACCGGAACGGTAGTCGCCGACATCGCTGAGCAGGTTGCCGGCGGCATGGAAGAGCACCACGCCGACGACAGACAGCGCCGCGTTGAGCCAGCCTATCGCATAGACGCCGCGCGTGGAAGCCAGATAGGCCACAGCCGCCACCACCGGCAGCGCAGAGACCGAGAACGACCAATAGCGTGTGGTGGCAATCCAAGATTTCAGGGAGTGAGACATGGGAGTGGTTATAGGTTATGGGTTATTGGTTATTGAAGACTTATTGGACTTATTGGACCTATTGGACTAATTAGACCAATTGGGCCTATTAGTTCAATAGGGCCCGCAGGCCCTACTGAACTATTTACTAAACATTACCCTTTCGGAGCTGATGAGTTTGGTGAGCAGCCAGGCGCCGCAGACGGCGTAGACGAGGTTGACGACGGTGGTGATTCCGATGGAGAGCATCGAAGCCTCGTGCGACAGCACGGCGGTCATCGACATGACGCTGTTGTAGAAGGGGATGAGGTAGAGCGCCATGTTGTCGGGCGTGCTGGAGAGCATCATGGGCAGCATGCCCACCACAATCATCATCAGCGACAGCGGGATGTTGATGGTCGACGCCTGCTTGACGTCGCGCGCCAACGCCGAGAGGTTGGCGACGATGGAGATGAGCAGCAGCACTGTGCTGAGCAACACGACGAGCAGCAACAGGAAGTCGGAAGCGCCATAGATATTGAGGTCCATGCCGACCTCGTCGGCGTGCAGCATCTTGGGCAACGAGAGGATGATACCCAGGAAGCTGGAGATGCCGCTCAGCAGGGCGAAGCAGGAGAGCGAGATGATCTTGCCCAGCGCCAGCTCGCTGCGCCGCATGGGCGTGACCAGCAGCGTGGCGATGGTGCCTCGCTCTTTCTCGCCAGCGATGGAGGCGGGAGCCACCGCCATACAGCCCGAAAACATGAGCATGAGCAGCAGCATGGGTATCAGCTTAGACAGAATGGAGGCCATCATCTCACCGTCGTCGGTGCGGTCGTACTGGACCGACTCGTCGTCGGCACGGTTGACATCAAAACGGTTGCAGAGCGACTCCTCATACATCTGAAGCGAAGCAGAGATGAGCGTGTAGGCCTGACGTGAGCCGTCGCTGGCGGAGTTGTAGTAGATCTCCACATTGGGCGCCGGTAGGCCGTCGGCAGCGTTATAGCAGGCCGTCAGCGAGTCAAAGCTGGGCGGAAAGACGACATAGGCCACATGGTTCTCTTTGTCGTCGACCAGCGCCACCATCTCCTCCGCGTTGCACTCGCCGGCAAGAAGGGTGACGGGCAGCGAGTCGAACAGCGGCCCCAGCGAGGGCGGCAGGTTCTCGACATAGACCGTCGGCGCCTCGTCGCTGGCCACAGTGAAGGTGCCCTCGTTGATGCTGTTGCCCATCAGGCTATAGATGACATAGATGAGCAGACCCGGCATGATGAGGGCGGTGAAGACCATGGAGCGGTCGCCAAAGAAACGGGCAAACTCCTTGCGGATGATGGTCATCATGTTCGATTGTTTCATTGTTCACCTCCTTTCATCGCTTTGTAAATCTCAAAGAAACGGTCCTCGAGCGAGAGGCCGTCGCAGATGCGTTCCAGCGTGTCGCAGCCCGCCATGTGGCCGTCGATGACGATGCCCACACGGTCGCAGAGTTTTTCCACGAGGCTGAAGATATGGGTGGAGAGCAGGATGGTCTTGCCCTGGGCCTTGAGTTCGAGCAGGTAGTCGGTGACGGTGCGCGCCGTCAGCACGTCGAGGCCGTTGGTGGGCTCGTCGAAGATGATGATGTCGGGGTTGTGGACCAGCGACACCACGAGCGAGGTCTTCTGCTTCATGCCCGTGGAGAGGTTCTGCACCTTGACGCCGGCGAACTGGTCAATGCCGAAGCGGGAGAACATCTCCTCTTTGCGCTGGCGCGCCACGGCGGGATTCACCTGGTGCAGGTTGCTGAAGAAGTCGTAGAGGTAGTCGGGCGTGAAGAAGTCCTCCAGCTTCAGCTCACTGGTGAGGAAGCCGATGCGACGGCGCACCTCCTCGGGCTGGCTGACGATGCTGCATCCGTCGACCCAGGCGTCGCCGCTGTCGGGATGGATGAGGGTGGCCAGCAGGCGCAGCGTCGTGGTCTTGCCGGCGCCGTTGGGACCCAGCAGACCGAAAATCTCACCGCGGTAGGCGTCGAACGACAAGTGGTCGACGGCGGTCTTGTAGCGCTGACGCGTGCCCTCCAGTTTCTGCTGTTTGCGCGAGAGGGTGAACCGCTTGGTCAGCTCTTCGATGTGAACAAGTGTGTCCATGTAAAAGGTTATGGGTTAGGGGTTATTGGTTATTGAAATTTGTAGGGGCGTACTCCCGTGTACGCCCGATGAGAAAACCAGTAGTTAAGTAGTTAAGGCAAATGATTTAGAATGGTTAGGGGTTATTGAGATTAAGGAAGTAAAATTGCAAAGTTACACAATAATAACCTAACCACAATATATTTCGTATCTTTGCAGTTTCAATCATAAACGACTAATGACACTGTTGCTCATATTCCTGCTGGGTGCCATCCTCATCTCCTTCCTCTGCTCCATTCTGGAGTCGGTGCTGATGTCGACACCCATCTCGTATATCACCATGCGCGAAGACGAAGGGTATGCACCCGCCTCCCTCTTCAAGCGCTACAAGACCGACAACACGCGCCCCATCGCCGCCATCCTGTCGCTCAACACCATCGCCAACACCATTGGCTCCGCCGGCGTGGGTGCGCAGGTGACGGAGGTGTTCGGCAGCCACTGGTTCGGACTGGCATCGGCGCTGATGACGCTGTCCATCCTCATCTTCTCGGAGATTATACCCAAGACCATCGGCGCCACCTACTGGAAACGCTTTATGGGCTTCACCGCCTACACCATCCGCATCCTCATCGTAGTGATGTATCCGCTGGTTGTCATGGTCAACTTCCTGGGACGCATCATCAAGAAGAACGACGAAGAGGAGGCTACCGTCAGCCGCGAAGAGGTGGCCGCCATGGCCGATATGGGCGAAGACGAGGGCGTTATCGACGAGGACGAGAACAAGATTATCCAGAATGTCATCAAGCTCAACGACATTAAGGCCTACGACGTGATGACTCCGCGTGTGGTGGCCGCCACGGCACCCGAGAAGATGACCCTCAAGCAATTCTACCGCTCGGAGGAATACTCCCACTTCTCGCGTATCCCCGTCTACGCCGAGGAAGAAGATTTCATCACCGGCTATGTGCTCCGCAGCGAAGCGCTCGAGGAACTGGCCGAGGACCACTTCAGCAAGACGCTGGGCGACATCAAACGCAACATACCGCTTTTCAACGAAGAGATGTCGGTGAGCGACATCTGGGACTCGCTGCTGAAACACAAAGAGCAGATTGCCGGCATCATCGACGAATACGGCTCATTTCAAGGCATCCTCACGTTGGAGGACATCATCGAGACCATCTTCGGTCTGGAGATTATCGACGAGAGCGACGAGGTGAGCGATATGCAGCAGTATGCCCGCGAACGCTGGAAACAGCGTCAGAACCGCTTTAAAGAGATTCATCTTCCACAGGAGGAGGAATAAAATTAAGTGGGAGTTAGTGGAAGTTAAAGTGGGAGTTAATTCGCTATGCGAATGGGAGTAAAAGGGAACGATTCATGAAGCGTGCTCCGCTGTTGAATATCCTCCTGCCTTTTGTGGCAGGCATTATTGCCACTTTCCATTTCACTTTTGCTTTATTGCCGACGCTGCTGGTAGCGGCAGGACTGTTGGCGGCAGTAGTTGCGATGACTTTTGTCCCCGCGTTGCGAAAGCTGCACCACAGCTTGTTCCAGCTGACACTGGCCTGCTTCTTCGTGAGCATGGGCATCGCGATGGTGGCGCTGCGCGACCCCTATGCCGACCCACAGCACTATATCCACCACACCGAGACTGACGGACGCTACCGGATGCGGCTGCTGGTGGACGACACCCCCGTGGAACGAGCCCGCAGCTACCGCGTGCGCGCCCGCATGCTGCAGGTGGGCGGCGCCGACACCACCGTGCAGACCTGTGGACAGGTGATGCTCTACCTGCGCAAGGACAGCCTGGCAGCCGCACTGTGCTACGGCGACCTGCTGGAGGCCGAAGGACAGCTCACGCTGCCTGTCACCGCCGAGAGACCTGGCGAGTTTGACTACCGGGAATACCTATGGCGAAAAGGCTTCGCCCGCCAGTGCTGGCTGGAGCGCGACCGCTGGCAGCGGGTCGGACACCGGAACGGCGGTCTCATGGGCTGGAGCAAGGCGCTGCAAAGGCGACTGGTGGGACGGCTACAACAGAGCGGACTGCCGCATGCGCAGCAAGGCATCGCCGAAGCGCTGCTGCTGGGCTGGCGCGGCGACCTGGAAGAGGAGACGCAGGCACAGTTCCGCGACGCCGGCATCCTGCACCTGCTCTGCGTGTCGGGACTGCATGTGGGCATCGTGGCGGCGCTCATCGGTATGGCCTGTCAGCCGCTGCGGCGACGCGGGGGACAGGTGGCGACGGCACTGCTGCAACTGGCAGGCATCTGGCTGTTTGTCGCCATGACGGGCATGGCGCCCGCCACGCTGCGCGCCGGTGTCATGTTCTCGCTCTTCGTGATGGCACGACTATTCGAGCGCAGCAACAACAGCTTCAACACCCTGTCGGCGGCGGCACTGCTGCTGCTCTGCATACGACCCATGCTGATTGTCGACACAGGCTTCCAGCTCTCGTTTGCGGCGGTGTTCGGCATCGCGTTGCTGTACCAGCCGTTCTGCAGACTGATACCCCTACCCCACCCTAAAAACCGTAGCAAAAACCGAGTTCTCTACACCCTCCGCCAGCAGGCCTACCGACTGTGGCAGTTGGCATGTCTCTCCACTGCGGCACAGCTGGGCACCCTGCCCTTCACGCTCTACCATTTCCATCAGCTGACGCCTTATTTCCTCATCGCCAACATCAGCGTGGTGCCGCTGGCGGGCGTGCTGGTGGGGACCACCCTGCTGCTGGTGCTGACGACGCCGCTGCCGCTGGTGGCGCAAGGTGTCGCCTGGCTGCTGGGACAGGAGCTGAACATCGTGGAGGCCATCACCCGATGGATCCAGCAGCTACCCGGCGCTGTTGTCGACAATGTCTATTGCGACATGGTGACGGCCGCCTTGATTGCCGCTTGGATAGTGACAGCGGGAGTGTGGTTAAACAGGGCGGAGAAATCGGACTTGTCGGACGGGTCGGACTTGTCGGACAGGTCCTAGATTTTCTACTTTCTCCAAGAAATTGTATCTTTGCATTACCAAATCAACTTATCATGAAAAAGACCATTATTGCTGTAGCACTCTGCTCTTGTACTATCTTGTTTGCTTCCTGCTCGTTCTTGCAGGGCATCCTCGGACAGGCACAGGCCATCGCCAACCTCGCCAACTGTACCTATACGCTGACCAACGTCAACAACGTCAGCGTGGCGGGCGTCAACCTCAAGAAAATTACCAACGGACAGGTCAACGCCGCCGACGTCATCACCCTTTCCGCCGCTCTGCTGCAGAAGAAGCTGCCGCTGAGCATGGATGTCAACGTCAACGTGAAGAACCCCACCAACTACGACGCCAGACTGAGCACCATGGACTGGGCGCTGGATATTGAGAACACCCAGTTTGCCACCGGTATGGTGAACCAGAACCGCACCATTGCCGCCAAGAAGAACGCCACCGTGCCGCTGGCCGTCGGCACCGACCTCTACAGCCTCTTCTCGAAAGGTGGCATCGAGAGTGTGAAGAAATTTGCCGGCAGCTTCAAGAACGACGGCACCTCTTCGAAGGTGGCACTGCGCATCCGTCCGCACGTCACCGTGGCCGGCATGGACATGCCCACCAGTTATATCACGCTGAGCAAGAATGTGGGCGTAACGCCCAAGAACAAATAAGGGAGGCTCGATAACTTCAAGCCACAATGATAGAGGGTGCCCCGAAAGCTTTTGGGGCACCCTCTCATTTCTTAACGCTTATTTCTTAGCTCTTACCTCTATTGCACCACGCTGATGCGGCGGACGATGGCGACAATCAATCAACATGATGAAAATCATAATTTTGAATATATTTAATAGTGATTTTGCTGATTGTAAACATCAGAAATTTAATAAAATTGATGATTACATTCAACAATTTTCAATTATATAACACATAATCGAAAGATTATTAGTATATTTGCAATAAAAAAATAATAAAATGGAGAAATTAATTGATGTGTATCACCAAACACTTGGGAACATAGCGACACATTTCATCCGCTATCTGCACGAGAAAATTATTTGGAAAAACAATCTGAATCTGATTTTAGGATGCCGTGGTGTGGGTAAAACGACCCTAATGCTACAGCATATTATTCTGAGTCATGAAGAGAATCAGTCATTGTATGTATCAGCTGATCATCCTTATTTCACCGCTACATCACTGTTAGATTTGGCCACTAATTTCTACAATCATGGCGGAAAGAATCTATACATCGATGAAGTACACAAGTATCCGGGATGGTCTCGCGACATAAAGGCAATCCACGATACCTATCCAGCGCTGAAACTGGTGCTCTCTGGATCTTCAATGATTGATATCATCAAAGGCGTCGAGGTGGATTTGAGCCGACGAGCTTTGGTTTACCGTCTTGAACCTATGTCACTAAGGGAGTATATCAATTTTTCACAGGGATTAAATATCCAGCCTTTTACTCTCGATGAAATCCTACTGGGAAAAGCAAAAACAATTCCTGGTTTGGAACATCCCCTACAACTATTCGACGAATACCTGCAAAGAGGATGCTATCCGTTTATGTATGAGTATGAATACAGGCAACGATTAGACACGGTTGTGTCGCAAACACTGGAGGTAGACATTCCCAACCAGGTGAACATAACGCTACCCACAGCAAGGAAACTAAAGAAATTGATGTATGTGGTGGCACAAAGCACCCCGTTCAAGCCCAATTACTCCAATTTAGGACGTACCCTCGAGATGGACCGGTCAATGGTTGCAGAAATGATGTCCTACCTTGAGCGGGCTGGACTTTTACGATTGTTACGCGAGGCTGACAACATCATGGATAGTTTCACAAAAGTCGAGAAAATCTACCTGAACAACACGAATCTCTGTTTTTCGCTTTACGACTCAGTGCCAGATAAAGGCAACCTGCGAGAGACATTCTTTTTTTCACAAACATCCGTCCAACACCAAGTGTCAGCGTCACCCATTTCCGATTTTATTGTCGACGGACACACTTTTGAAGTAGGTGGGAAGAACAAGAAACGCAAGCAAGTGGCAGAGATAAAAGATGCCTTTGTTGTAAAAGACGACATTTTATACCCTCATCTCCACATAATACCCCTTTGGATGTTCGGTCTTCTATATTGAGAATGGTAGGAAATAAGCGGCGGGTCCCAGTAAAGATTGTGCCCTACCCTGATAGAGACAGATAGAGGGTGCCCCGAAAGCTTTTGGGGCACCCTCTCATTTCTTAACGCTTATTTCTTAGCTCATACCTCTATCGCACCACGCTGATGCGGCGGGCAGGGTGGCCGTCCACCTGCAGCAGGTAGATACCGGTGGCGGGCGCCTCCACTGTCAGTGGTTCCGTAGCTTTGCCACGGTAGAGGATGCGTCCCAGGGCATCGGTCAGCATCAACAGCCGCCCTTCGGCACCACTGACCAGGATGCGGCCGTTGCACACGGTGATAGTTACGCTGACAGACGAAATATCATTGATGCCAGTCACTGGGGCAAAATAGGCCACATAAGTGGCATCGGCCGTTACCGTCACTATGCGCGGGTTCTGTGTGTTGCCGTCGTTCCATTGGACGAAATGGTAGCCAGTGTTGGCTGTAGCGGTCAGCGTGGCAGTCGCACCTTGGACATAAGCTCCTCCGCCAGTAACCGTACCCATGGTTGGGTCGTTGGCATAGACGGTAATGGTGTACTGGTTAGGACTCTGGTCCGCAACAAACTGAGCAAAATAAGTGGCGTTACCTGTCACCGTCACTGTGCGCGGATTTTGCGTGTTGCCGTCGCTCCATTGTACGAAGTGATAGCCGGTATTGGGCGTAGCGGTCAGCGTGACAGTCGCCCCTTGTACATAAGTTCCTCCGCCTGTAACCGTACCCATGGTTGGGTCGTTGGCATAGACCGTAACGGTATACTGGTTTGCAACAAACTGAGCGGTATAGGAGACATCTGCCGTTACCGTCACCGTGCGCGGATTCTGTGTGTTGCCGTCGTTCCATTGTCCAAAGTGGTAGCCTGTATTGGCTGTAGCGGTCAGCGTAGCGATTGCGCCTCCAGCGTAGGTGCCACCACCTGACACACTGCCCCAAGCACTGTTATTGGAAACCACAGTGACTGTGTATTGGGGGCTGCACTCGTCATAGTAATTATAACCGCTACCCCATACGGACATATATGCAGACAGTGTGCCGCAGGGGATGGCGAGGACGCAAGTCAGCCGAGTGTTATTTAAATTACAAAGGGCGTTGGCGGCAAGACCCGCAGGGGTAGAGGAGAGGAAACGGATGGTGTCGAAGTTGCAGTTAGCGAAAGCATATCTCCCAATTGTATCCACCAAACTTGGGATGATGAGTATCCCCGTCAACCCCGTACACCCATAGAAGGCTTGTTTGCCGATGCTGGTTACCGACTCGGGGATGGTAACTCTCCTCAGGGTGGTGCAGTTCAGGAAAGCACTGTCGGCAATTGTTCGAACAGAATTGGGAATTACCGCATGGGTCAAGCCTGGGACATATCCTATCACCTTGGTCAATCCTGCATTCGAATAGATGAGGCTGTCGACGGTTGTCGCCCTCTCGACACCGAAGATGGCGGTAAAGGCAGTGTCGCGGGTCACTCTAAAAGTACGTGGATTGTCAGTATTGCCGTCTATCCAGCGAGTAAGATAGTAGCCGTTGGCGGGGGTGGCGGTCAGCACCACCTCTTCATTGTAATAATAGGTTCCAGCGCCACTGACACTGCCCCATGACGCGTTGTTGGTTGACACAGTGACAGTGTACTGGGTCAGACACTCGTCGAAGTAGTTGTATTGGTTACCCCAGGCATACTGATAGGTCGGTAGCGAGTTACAAGGGATGGTGACGACACAGTTCAGTTGTGTTTGAGAATTGTAGATACCGTAGATACCGGTGTAGTTGTACAAGGCGTATTCTGCAAGCGTCGCGGGATTATCGGAAAGGAAGCATAGCGTATCCACCTCCGTGCAGCCGGAGAACGCATAACTGCCGATGGATGCAACAGACTCCCCAACAACGATCTTGTCCAGACCAGAGCAACCAGCTAAACCATACTGACCAATAGCAGTCACAGAATTGGGAATGGTAAGCCAACCCGTCAGCCCGCTGCAGTTGTTAAACGAATAATCTCCTATGGTTGTAACCGATTCAGGGATGGAGACACTATTAAGATTATAACATCCTGCAAAGGTATAGTTGCCAATGCTGCTTATAGAACTGGGGAGGGAAAGCTGTCCTGTAAATCCAGTGCAATTGTAAAACGAATAGCTTCCAATGCTGGTTACGGAATTGGGAATGGTGAGGCTTCCCGTCAGTCCCGTGCATCCATAGAATGCGTAGTTTCCAATGCTGGTCACGCTGTTGGGTATAGCAAGAGTACCTATCAGGCTGGATCGGCTATAGAACGCATAATTTGGGATGGACGTCACCTCATTTCCGATATTCAACGTTGTCAATCCGGTGCAGCCATTTAACCAATTATTGCCAGAAGTAAACCCATTCCCAGAACAGTTGACGGCATTGTAGTTGAGTGTGGTCAACCCTGTGCAGTTTCCGAATGCAAGAACTCCGATATTCGTCACCGAATTGGGGATGGTGAGCGTGCCTATCAGATTCGTGCAACTATTGAAGGCTTGGTCTCCGATGCTGTATACCGAGTTAGGAATGGTAACGCTGGTCAGCCCTGTACAGCCAGAGAAGGCCGAGTTCCCGATGCTAGTCACGCTGTTGGGAATAGTGAGACTTCCCGTCAGTCTCGAGAGATTATAAAATGCAAAATTTGGAATGGTTTCCACGGAACTACCTATATTCAATGTTGTCAATCCTGTGCAGCCCGACAGCCATAAACTGTCCGACCTGAAACCTCCTCCGGAAGCATTGGCTGCATTATAATTTATTTGTGTTAGTCCACTGCAGTTATGAAATGCGAATCTTCCTATTGTGTTCACTGATGCAGGAATGGCGAGCGTACCAGTCAGGCTGGAACGATTATAGAAAGCATATTGAGGTATACTTTCCACAGCCGGACCAATATTCAGCGTGGTCAGATTTGTACAGCCTTCTATCCAACTTGTATAATAACTTGTAAAACCATTTCCGTTGCAATTGAGCGCATTGTAATTCATCGTAGTCAACCCAGTGCAGCCATAAAAGACTTCTATTCCTATGTTGTCCACTGAGTTGGGAATGGTAACGCTGGTCAGCCCTCTGCAATACCGGAAGGCATCTCTTTCGATGCTGGTCACCGAGCTGCCCAGAGTAAGTTCTCCTGTTAGCCCTGTACATGAGGCGAACGCATGTTGTCCGATACTGATCACCGAGTTGGGGATGGTGAGTGTACCATTCAGACCTGAGCAGTTATAGAAGGCATAGTCTCCGATGCTGGTTACCGTGTTCGGAATAGTAAGCGTACCCGTCAATCTGGAGCAATTATAGAAAGCACATAGGGGTATACTTTCTACAGCAGGGCCAATAATCAGCGTAGACAAAGCATTACAACTAGCAAGCCAATGAGTACTAGAGAACCCATGACCACTGCAGTTTACCGCATTGTAGTTTATCGTGGTCAAACCTGTACAGCTCTGAAAAGCACCATAGCCGATACTGGTTACCGAGTTGCCGATGGTGACGTGAGTCAGCCCTGTGCAATTATAGAAGGCATAGTTTCCGATGCTGGTCACTGAATTACCAATGGTGAGCGACCCTGTCAGCCCTGAGCAGCCATTGAAGGCATAGTCACCGATGCTGGTCACTGAATTACCAATGGTGAGCGACCCTGTCAGCCCTGAGCAGCCATTGAAGGCATAG
>JAFSYK010000045.1 GCA_017449975.1 Bacteroidales bacterium | reverse complement strand
TGCCGCCTCGGTCGAGGAGTGTCTGAATATTCTGAATACTCCGAGTAATCAGAGTAATCCGATTTAGTTTATGCCACACCTTCTCAGCAAGAGCAAGTACATCCGCGGCCTCCAGTGCGACCGCGCCCTGTGGCTCGATGTGCACAACCCCCGTCTGGCCCGCTACACCGCCGAACAGATGCGTCGCTTTGACCGCGGCCGCGACTTCGAATACGCCTTCAAAGCCACCTTCCCCGATGGTATCGACCTCAGCGCCGAGCTCCACCGCAACGTCGACGCCTACCCCGCCCGCACCGCCGAACTGCTGGACAAGGGCGACGGGATAGACCTCTTCGAGGCCGGCTTCCAGTACGACGACGTGCTGGTGCTCGCCGACGTGGTCCACCAGAACACCGACGGCAGCCT
This sequence comes from Bacteroidales bacterium, assembly GCA_017449975.1. GTDB lineage: Bacteria > Bacteroidota > Bacteroidia > Bacteroidales > P3 > Colimorpha. The sequence continues at coordinate 3,891 of JAFSYK010000045.1, read as the reverse complement.
CGACATCTACGAGGTGAAGAGCGGCATCGCCCTCAGCGATACCTACCGCCGCGATGCGGCCCTGCAGCACTACATCATTTCCCACTGCCGCGAGGTACGCAGCTTCAGCATCGTCCACGCTGCTGCCCTGTCCGACAAGTCCGACCCAGATGCCAGCCCCTTCACCATCGTTGACCTCACCACAGAACTGGCTGCCGCCCACGATGAGATTGCCGTCCACATCGCTGCCATGAAACAGATTGTCCTCGCCACTGCCGAGCCAGACACCCCCACTGGCCAGCACTGCCTCACACCCTACGCCTGTCCCTATCAGCACTACTGCCAAACGGGTGTCCGCCAGCTGGTATTGTTCTGAAAAGAAACAGGGCGGCGCGTTTACGCTCCGCCCTGAAATATCAATTTGATTTCGCTCGTTACTTCACGTTGTACGTCAGTCGCATGTTGATGCTGGCGCGTTTCTTCTTGGAGGAGGTGTTGAAGGTGCCACCCCAGGAATAGTCCTCGTCCGTCGAGTTGGGGGCCGTGATCTGGAAGACACCCATGTTGGCAGTCTTGAGACCGCCGAGGCGTGCGCCGGCACTCTCGGTGATGGTCTCGGCACGGTTGCGGGCGTTCTCGGTAGCTTCGGCCAGCATCTCGATCTTCAGGTCGCTGAGCTTGGTGTAGTAGTACGACACATCGTTGTCGTCGATATTGATGCCGCGGTCGAGGAGTTCGGAAATCTGGCGTTGGATTTTCTCGATATTCTCCACGTTGCTCGACTCGATACGGACGCGCTGTGTCAGACGGTAGCCTTTGAACACGCTGTAGCTGCGGTTGGTCTGGCTGTCGTACTGGTATTCCGTCTCCTTGTAGTTGGTGATGGCCTTGAAGTCCATCTCATTTTCGGAGACCCCTAATTTGACCAGATAATCTTTCACAATCTTGGTCATCTCTTTCAGTGAAGCGTAGCCATCTTTGACATTCATGTTCAGGACATTGTAGCTGATGTCCCAAACGATGAGGTCGGAGTCGAAGTCGCGCTCGGCCATGCCGACAACGCTGACGGTCTTCACCTGCCCCTTGGCTTTGTTCAGGTAGTGGCCGGCAATCCAAACGGAAGCAATGATAGCCACGCTAAAAATAACGGCAGTGATGATTTTGGCTTTTTTCATATTTTGTGAATCTTATCAATAATTTCCGCTCCGCGTGTATTGTCTTAACTGCTTAATTACTTTCTACTTAACTACTAAATAGTGGATGGGTTTAGTACATCGGGAAGGCGATCTCACGCTCGATGACCTGGTAGGGCGAGTTGTTGCGGTAGATGGTCTGACGCACCCAGTTGTCGTCCTCATCGTACTCGTAGACATAGCTGTGCTTCCAGTTGAGATGCTCGTCGTAGTTGAACGAGCTGACCTCGATGAGGTTGTCGTGGTCGTCATAGTAGTAGGTGGTGAGCATTACCAGAAACTCGTCGGCATCGTAGAAGCGCCATTCGATGCGGTTGCCGCGGTTGTCGTATTTGTACAGATAACGCTGCATCAGTTCGCCGTTACGGTTGTAGAACTCCATCTCGACGTTGTTGCCGGCGTTGTCGTACTTGTACAGACGCTTCTCGGTCATGGCGCCGTTCGACTCAAAGCTCTGCTCTTCCACCAGTCGGTTGTTCTCGTAGCGGGCCGACTCGCGCTTGGTCATGTGGTCGCCGAGGAAGACGGTGCGCTCGATGCGGTTGCCGTTCTTGTCGTTCAGATAGGCGGTGCGACCCGTCAGCACCTTGGCGCGGTTGTATTCGTTCCAACCCAGCGAGTAGCCGTTGACGTCGAAATAGTACGAATACCAGGTGTACTCGCCGTCTTTGCGACGGAATTTGTCCTGCAGGTTGCCACGTTTGTCGAAGGTGATGGAGTCGATGCAGATGAGCTGTCGACCACCGTCCCTGCCGCCATAGAGGTTGTAAGTGTATTCGACCACATAGATGGCGTTACCGTTGATACCCATCTCCGAACGGGAGTTGGTGTGACGTTTCGGGGTTGCGGCAAATACGGTTGCAGCGACAACCATCATCAGCGTATAAGCAAAAACTTTCTTCATATTACTACTGTTGTATTGTTACAAATTAGAAATACAAAATTAAACATTATTTTTTATTTCTCGAGTTCCATTTGAATATTTTCAACCAGAAAGGTGCCGTGGAACCGCCAATGATGGTGATGGCGCCCGCCAGAATGTAGCCCCATTCGCGGGGGATGAGGTTGCCGAAGCCCTCTTTCTGTGCCACCAGGATGAAGCAAGCGCAGATGTAGGTCATAAAGTTGGCCGGTAGCAGGGTGAGGATGGTGGCTTTGAAGTTGCCTTTCAGAGCCAGGAACGAGGTGACGGCCCACAGGGTGAATACCGCCAATATCTGGTTGCACCAGGCAAAGTAACGCCAGATGGTTTGGAATCCGTCGGCGTCACTGAAGGCATAGATCAGTATGCCGCCAGCCAGTATGAAGAGGGGCAGCGCCACCGCGATACGTTTGGCGATGGGTTTCTGGTCGATGTGGAACTGGTCGGCCACGATGAGGCGTGCCGAGCGCAGCGCGGTGTCGCCCGAGGTGATGGCGGCACAGATAACGCCGAGGATGGAGATGGTCGCCAATGCCGGCGGGAACCACTCGTTGCAGATGACACCCACCATGGCGTCGCCACTCTTGCCGATGCAGAGCTCCGCTTTGTCGTGGAAGAAATAGGCAGCGGCGGCAGCCCATATCAGGGCCACGATGCCTTCGGTGATCATTGCTCCGTAGAAGATGGGACGCGTCTGCTTTTCGTTCACCATGCAGCGGGCCATCAAGGGCGACTGGGTGGCGTGGAATCCGCTGATGGCGCCACAGGCTATCGATACGAACATCATCGGGAAGATGGGGTTGGTCTCCGCTTTCGGGTGGCGGTTCTCAAGGCCGTCCCATATCTCGACAAGGTGCACGTCGGGGATGGTAAAGAAGGCGACTACCAGCATCACCGCCATGGCCAGCAGCAGGAATCCGAAGACGGGGTAAATCTTGCCGATGACCTTGTCGATAGGCAGCAGCGTGGCCACCAGGTAGTAGGCGAAGATGAGGATGGGCCATATCCACAGCGGCCAGCCGGGGGTGAAGTTGTCCACGATGAGCTGGGCGGGCGTCTTGACGAAGACGGCACCCACCAGCACCATGAGGATGATGGTGAAATAGGCCATGAAGTTCTTTACACGGCGGCCAAGAAATTTGCCGTGTATTTCGGGCAGCGACGCGCCGTTGTGGCGGATGGAGATGAAGCCCGCGATGAAGTCGTGTACCGCACCGGCGAAGATGCAGCCGAAGACAATCCAGAGAAACGATGCCGTGCCGAACTGCGCACCCATGATGGCGCCGCAGATGGGACCCACGCCGGCGATGTTCAGAAACTGGATGAGGAACACGCGCCACGGTTTCATGGGCACATAGTCCACGCCGTCGGGATGCGCCACGGCGGGTGTCACCCGCTTCGGGTCCACGCCGATGATGCGCTCAATCATTTTCGAATAGAGCCAGTAGCCCAACAGCAAGAGGATGACGCTGATAATAAAGGTAATCATGGTGTAGTCTGTTTTGCTTCAATAAACTGCAAAAATACGTTTTTTCCACCGTACAACATGGAAGTGTACATAAAATTCACTGTAGGTAACCACTAATTATTCGTTTTATTTGAACACGAATTGCACGAATAGCACGAATAGTAATTCGTTAGATTCGTGTTCACAACTAAGAAGCTGTTTAAATTTAATTCAATGTTTTTCTTAAAGTACATGAACGGCATCTTTTGTTCTCCGCTACGCTATCGAAATGCCACTGGCATTTCTTCATCTCAGTCACAATTTCCTCACCTTCTTCGAAAAGTGGGAAC